>DASSQK010000136.1:0-11258 GCA_035702555.1 Gaiellaceae bacterium
GCGCTGCTGCGCGCGGTGCTCGCCGCCGCGGCGGTTGCTCTCGTCCTCGCCGGGCCAAGCTTCGGAGTTCGCCAGGCCACGCCGTCGAAGCACGGCAGCCTGCGCGACTTCGTGCGGTCCGGCGCCCTGCAGAAGCCGACGGCCGCGCAGCGCGCGGCTGTTCGCGCCCTGCACGCGAGGGCAACGTGGAACACCTACGGGACGCCGTCGACGCTGATGCGTCCGGGCGGGTTCCTGAGCAAGACGGCACGGGGTGCGACCGCGACGGTCGCCGCGCGTGCCTGGCTGGCGAAGCACAAGCTGATCTTCCGCCTCGACTCGGTGGCCGGGTTGCGCGTCTATGCGGACTCGCGGCTCTCCGTGAGCAGCTCCCACGCAGTCACGTTCCAGCAGGCCCTCGGCGGCCTCAAGGTCGTGAACGGCACGGGGTTCATCACCGTCGCCGTCCAGCCCGCGAAGGCCAATCGCTGGAAGATCGGCCTCGTCTCGTCGAGCGCGATCGGCTCCGTGCCGCTCAAGGGCTCGAAGCAGTTGACGGCCGCCCAGGGATGGCTCCGCGGGGCGACCAGCGTCGGCCTCAAGAGCGCGCTCGTGAACGTGCGCTCGGGCAAGGCCGTGCGCGGCTGGACGAACCTGCGCGTCGGCGGGCTGCGGAACGTGCAGCGCGTGCGGCTCGGCGCCTTCGCCACGGCACGGAAGGCAGTCCCGGCCTACGAGGCGATCGTGCTCGACACCTCGAGCGCGGCCACGGCTGCCTACCGCGTGATCGTCGACGCCCGCACGGGCGCCGTGCTCGCGCGGACGAACCTGACCGACTACTTCTCGACGGCCAAGTCCAAGGCGAAGCGGCCGCTCGCGGTCACGACCACGCCCTTCGACGGAACGCTTCCCGCCACCGACGGGGCCTGCGACGTGCGCAAGGGCCCGTTCACGGTCGGCCCCGGCGTCCGTGCGCTCTCGGGCTTCGCGGCGGCCACGCTGTCGAGCAACGACATCGTCTTCAACCTCTTCCTCGGCGCCAGCACGACGCCGATCCTGCAGGCGGACACGGGGACGTCGCCCGAGCAGTTCCGCTACGCGCCGGCTACCGGCGTGCCGGCGGGCGACTACTTCGTCCAGGTGTGCGACTTCGGCGACGGAGCCGCGTGGGCGGCGCCGCGAACGTACACCGGCACCGTCACGATCGACGACAGCCCGGCCCCGCCGGACTACTGGGCGCGCTGGAAGGCCTTCCCGGCCAACCCGCCGCTCGCCCTCAACTCGATGTTCCCGTGGGGAAATCCCTCCACGGACACTCGTCAGGTGTGGTGCTGGCGGTCCGCTCCGGGCTGTGACCGCGTGGTCGGCAACCTCGCCTCTCGCTCGCCGTGGGACTACGACGCCCGCGCGAACGTGACGACGCTCACCACGAGCGGCAACAACAACAAGACGGCCACGTCATGGGCCTCCGGCGGCTCGCCGTCGGCTCCGCAGTACATGCCGACCGTCGTCAGCCCGTTCCGCGACTACTCCTACGCGTGGACGAACGACTGGAACACGCGGCAGTGCCAGCGCGCCGCAGTGGAGACACCCGGCGCGGTCTACGACGACGCGGCGGCGACCGTGAACCTGTTCGCGATGCACAACCGGATGCACGACTTCTCCTACTACCTCGGGTTCACGGAGCAGAACTGGAACGCGCAGTCGTCGAACTTCGGGAACACCGAGACCTGGCAGGAGGGCGACCCGCTGATCGGCGACTCCCAGTCGGGCCTGCAGTCCGGCTCGCGTGACAACGCGAACATGACCACGGTTCCCGACGGCGGCTCCTCGTTCTCGAACATGTACATGTGGCAGCCGATCGCCGGCTCGTTCTACGCACCCTGCGTCGACGGCGACTACGACCAGGGCGTGATCGGCCACGAGTTCGGCCACATGATCGAGAACCGCATGATCGGCAAGGGCGCGTCCCGGACCGGCTTCCACGCCGGCGCGATGGGCGAGGCCTTCGGCGATCTCGTCTCGATCGAGTACCTGAACGAGAACGGCTTCCTGCCGACCGACGGCGAGAACCCCTTCGCCACGGGCGCGTACGCGACGGGCAACAAGGAGCACGGGATCCGCAACTACGTCATGAACTACCCGCGGACCGGCGCCTTCCCGACGCCGTCGACGTACCCGCACGTCAACCCGCTGAACTTCAGCGACATCGGCTACGACACGCCGGGCAACGAGGTGCACTCGGACGGCGAGATCTGGGTCGCGATCAACAACTCTGTCCGGCAGGCGCTCGTCGACAAGTACAACGACGCCTTCCCGGTCGGCGACAAGGCGCTGCAGGCGCAGTGCGCGGCGGGCGAGCTGCCGTCGCAGAACTGCCCCGGCAACCGGCGCTGGATCCAGCTCGTGTTCGACGCGATGCTGCTCGACCCGACGGGCCCGACGATGGTCGACGCCCGCAACTCGATGCTGCAGGCGGACGTCATGCGCTACGGCGGCGCCAACCAGAAGGCGATCTGGAAGGCGTTCGCGAAGCGCGGGCTCGGCGCGGCGGCCGCCGTGCACACGAGCACCGTCAACGACACGAACCCGGTGCCCGACTTCGCCTCGCCGCTCGGCGGCAACACCGAGGTGACGTTCGAGCTCGAGGCCGACGCCCCGGGCCATCCGGACGTGGTCGGGAACGTGTACGTGGGCCACTACGAGAAGCAGGTCAACCCGATCGCCGACACCGATCCGGCTACGACGAACTCGGGCATCGACGTCAACCGTGACGCCGTCGCCTCCTTCGTCCACGGCAAGTACGACTTCCTCGTCGTGGCGAAGGGGTACGGCGCGTACCGGTTCCACGCCGACCTGCACGGATCATCGCGGACGATCAAGCTGAAGCTGCCGACGAACTGGGCCTCCGCGGCGCAGGGCGCCACGGCCAGCGGCGACGGCACCAACTTCGGCAACGCGATCGACGAGACCGAGCTGACCAACTGGTCGGCCGACGGTCGCGCCGCGGACGGGACGCTGTCGAACATCCTCGGCAAGCAGCTCACGATCGACCTCGCGGGCACCGACGCGCGCGAGATCAGGCACGTCGAGGTCAGCGCGATGATCGCACCGGGCGAGAGCCGCTTCGCGGCGCTCCGGTCGTTCGAGCTCTGGGCGTGCAACGCCGCCAGGGGAGCGGACTGCTCGACCGACGCCGGGTACACGAAGGTGTACACCAGCGCGGCCGACGCCTTCCCCGGCGACGCGCCCAGGCCGATCGGGCCGCAGTTGATCCTGAGGGACTTCAAGGTTCCGAAGTTCCACGCGACTCATCTGCGGCTGCGTGTGCTGGCCAACCAATGCACCAGTGGGCCCGCCTACCAGGGCGAGCAGGACGCCGACCCGACGGCCACCACCGACTGCGACACGAACGTCTCGGCCGCGTCGACCCGCCGCTTCGTGCGGGTCGCGGAGATCCAGGCGTTCAGCTCGGATCCGACGGACGACCACTAGTCGCCCGCGGTCGAGCGGGCACGGGAGGGCCGGCGCGAGCCGGCCCTCCCGCTAGCCGTCCGTGCAGGCGATCGAGGAGAGGTTGAACTGCGCCCGGCTGCCGTTCGAGCCGACGGCGTAGACGTTCACGCTGTCGCAGCTCTTCAGGCCGCGCAGGGTCGCCTCGAACTCACCCGCGCCGTCGGCCGTGGCGGTCGCAGCGCTGCTGCGCAGGCCCTTCGCGCTGAGCCGAACCTTCTCGTCCGGCCGGAAGCCGGTTCCCTTGACCGTCAGCGGCTGCTGCTGAACGGGAACGACCTGCGGACGCGCCGCCGTCGCCGTGGTCCCGGTCGAGCTCGCGGAGGGATCGTGGCCGCAGCCGCCGGCGACGAGGGCCAGGAGCGCGAGCGCCGCGCTAGTACGCCACGGCGCCACGGCCGGTCGCGGCGGCGTGCCGCTGCTCGTCCGCGCGGTACGAGCTCCTGACGAGCGGCCCCGAGAACACCGAGCCGAAGCCCAGCGCCTCGCCCTGCTCACGGAACCAGCGGAACTCGTCCGGGTGCACCCAGCGGTCGATGGTCGCGTGCTTCGCACTCGGCTGGAGGTACTGCCCGATCGTGACGACGTCTACGCCGTGCTCGCGCAGGTCGCGCATCGTCTCGACGATCTCGTCGTTGGTCTCGCCGAGCCCGACGATGATCCCGGACTTCGTCAGCACCGGGTAGTCCGCGAGCTCCTTCGCGCGCTCGAGCAGCCAGAGCGCCCTGTCGTAGCTCGCCTTCGCGCCGCGCATGCGCGCGTGCAGCCGGCGCACGGTCTCGATGTTGTGGTTGAAGACGTCGGGCCGCTCGGCGAGCACGATCCGCAGCGCTTCCTCCTCGAAGCCGAGGAAGTCCGGCGTCAGCACCTCGATCGTCGCCTCCGGGACCTTGTGCTTGAGCGCGCGGATGGTCGCCGCGTAGTGACCCGCACCGCGGTCGGGCACGTCGTCGCGGTCGACGGAGGTGACGACCACGTGCTTGAGCTCCATCTTGGCCGCCGTGGCCGCGAGCCGGAGCGGCTCGAGCGGGTCGGGCGGCGACTCGGGCCGGCCGGAGTGGACGTAGCAGTAGCGGCAGGCGCGCGTGCACGTGTCGCCGAGGATCTGGAAGGTCGCCGTCCCGCGTCCCCAGCACTCGGAGATGTTCGGGCAGCGCGCCTCCTCGCAGATCGTGTTCAGCGAGGCGCCGTGGATCAGCTTCTTGACGTCGAAGTAGGCGGAGTCCGCGCTCGGGGCGCGGACCTTCATCCACTCCGGGCGGCGTGGGCGCTCGGCGACGGGACGCGAGGTTTCCATCGGCTCACAGTCTATTAACCGGACTGACCCGTCCGGTTCTGCTACGTTAAGCGGACTCTGTCGTCCGTTTTTTCGAGGAGCGCAATGAGCACGAGCGAAACGAACAAGTGGATCGTCCTCGTCCTGGTCTGCCTCGCGCAGTTCATGGTCATCCTGGACGCGACGATCGTGAACGTCGCCTTGCCGTCGATCCAGACGGATCTGCACCTGAGCGAGGCGAACCTGCAATGGATCGTCAACGCCTACACGCTCGTCTTCGGCGGCTTCCTGCTGCTGGGCGGCCGGGCCGGCGACCTGATCGGCCGAAAGCGTCTCTTCCTGGCGGGCCTCGTCGTCTTCACCGTGGCCTCGCTGCTGAACGGCCTGGCGGTGAACGAGGGGATGCTGATCGCCACGCGCGCCCTCCAGGGCCTCGGAGCCGCGTTCGTCTCTCCCGCCGCGCTCTCGATCATCTCGACCACGTTCTCCGAGGGGAAGGACCGCGCCCGCGCGCTCGGCGTCTGGGCCGCGATCGCGATCGGCGGCGCCGCCGTCGGTCTGATCCTCGGCGGGCTGCTCACGCAGTTGCTCTCGTGGCCGTGGATCTTCTTCGTCAACGTGCCCGTCGGCATCGCGACGTTCATCCTCTCGCTGCGGCTGATCCCGGAGTCGAGGGACGAGCACGCGGAGCGGGCGTTCGACGTCGCCGGCGCCGTGAGCGTGACCGGCGGCCTGATGGCGCTCGTCTACGCGATCGTCAAGTCCGAGACCGCGGGCTGGAGCTCGCCGTCGACGATCGGCTTCTTCGTCCTCTCGGCAGTGCTGCTCGTTTCCTTCGTGGCGATCGAGCTGCGCTCGAAGGCTCCGCTCGTGCGGCTCTCGATCTTCCGTGTGCGCTCGCTCCTGACCGCGAACGTCGTGATGCTGCTGGTCGCGTGCGGGATGTTCGCGATGTTCTTCTTCAACACGCTCTACATCCAGCGCGTGCTCGGCTACGGGCCGCTGGAGGCGGGGCTCGCGTTCCTGCCCTTCACGGGCGGAGTGATGGTCTCGGCCGGGCTCGCCGCGCAGTTCGCGCCCCGCGTCGGCGTCCGTCCTGTGGCGGCGCTTGGCATGATCGTGACCGCGCTCGGGATGCTGCTGCTCGTGCGCCTGCCCGTCGACGGCGCCTACCTGTCCGACGTCCTGCCGGCGCTCGTCGTGACCTCGCTGGGCATGGGCGCGGTCTTCATGCCGCTGACGCTGATCGCTACGACGGGGCTGAAGGACGAGGACCAGGGCCTCGCGTCCGGGCTCTTCAACACGTCGCAGCAGATCGGCGGGGCGCTCGGGCTCGCCATCCTCTCCACGATCGCGGCGAGCAAGACCACCGCCGCGGGCGGGCCGACGGATCCGCAGGCGCTCGTGACCGGCTTCCACTGGGCCTTCGGCGGCGCCGCGGTGTTCGTCACGGCCGGCCTGGTGACGATGCTCGTCCTGCTCCGCCGAGAGCACGTCGCGACCATCGAGGCCGAGGCGGCGGCCGCTCCGGTGCCCGCCGCATGAGCACCACCCCCCTTCGCGCGGACGCGCAGCGCAACCTCGAGCGCGTTCTCGACGCCGCAGCCGGGCTCTTCGCGGAGCGCGGCTGCGACGTCAGCGTGGACGAGATCGCGCGCCGCGCCGGCGTGGGCCACGCCACGGTCTTCCGGCGGTTCCCGACGAAGGACGACCTGATCGCGGCGGTCGTCTCGAAGCAGATCCACGAGCTGGTCGCGCACGTGGAGGCCGCGCTCGAGGAGCCGGACGCGGGCGAGGCGTTCCGCGGCTTCGTCTGGCACGCGGGCGAGCTCCACGCGCGGAATCGCGGGCTCTACGAGGGCTTCTCGCGCTGCGTCGACCTGCGGGAGGTCGCCGAAGCGAAGGCCGAGCTCAACGGGCTGATCGAGCAGCTGATCGAGCGAGCCCAGGCAACCGGCGCAGTGCGTCCGGACATCGCCGCCGACGACGTCTCCACGCTCGTCGGCTCCGCGATCCACGGTGCGGTTGACTCACCCGACCGAGAGCTCTGGCGCCGCTACGTCGAGGTCGTCCTCGACGGACTCCGCCCGCCGGTCGAGCGCCTTACCGCTTAGGGCTGCGGGCGCCCATCAGGGCCCAGCCCGTTCGTGCAACCGCTGCCGCCATGCCTACCTCCTCCGCCGCTGAAGTGATCTCACTTTCGTCGGCGCGGGAGATGCTGCATCCCCCCATCGGGTGCTCTTGGCGCCGGGCTACGCCGAGTTGCCGAAGATCGAGCTCTCGAGCACGTAGAAGAGGGCGATCGCGGCGAAGAGGAGCACGCTCGCGGTCGGGCTCACCAGCGCGATCAGCGTCGCCCCGAGGTAGATCCACGGCCCCGGCAGGTAGCTCCGGCTGATGCCGCTCACGACCGCCTGGTCGGCGTCGGGCCGGAGGAGCCGCCCGCCGAGGCTCGCGTAGAACCAGGTGACGCTGAACATGATCGCCGTGGCGACCATCGTGAAGCCGTACGCGAGCGCCGCCGCCTCCGCCCCCTCCGTGCGGATGTGCTCCGACACCAGCCGGGTCGGAAAGGGCACGAACGCGATGCAGAGGAGCAGCCCGATGGTCGCGAACATGAACCGGCGGTCGACCCGGACGACCTGGCCCATCACCGTGTGATGGTTGACCCACATGATCCCGATCGTGACGAAGCTGACGGCGTAGGCGAGGTACGAGGGCCAGATGTGGAGGAGGCGGTCGCCGAGGTTCGGCAGGTCGCCGGCGATCTGTGTGTCGACGTTCAGGATCAGCAGCGTCGCCGCGATCGCGAAGACGCCGTCCGCGAAGGTCTCGAGCCGCGCCGGGCTCACGCAGGCAGGACGACCGGGACGGTCTGCTCGGCGAGCTCGAGCGCGAACACGTCCTCGAGGGCCGCAACGGCCAACGGCCGCACCTCGTCGACCTCCACCGGCCGGCTCAGCTCGCGCGCGATCGTCGTGAACGCCGCGTCCTCGAGCCCACAGGCCGTGATCCACTCGGTGAACGGCGCCGGGTCGAGGTCGACGTTCAGCGCGTACCCGTGGGTCGTGACCCACTTCGAGATGTGGATCCCGATGCTCGCGATCTTGCGAGGCGGCGGCTGCAGCCAGATCCCGGTCAGCCCTTCGATCCGCGTCGCCTCCACGCCCAGCGGCGCGAGCGTCCGGATCAGCGCCTCCTCGAGGTCGCGGCAGTAGCGCTTCACGTCCTGGCCGTGCCGGGTCAGGTCGAAGATCGGGTAGCAGACGAGCTGGCCGGGGCCGTGGTAGGTGGACTTGCCGCCGCGGTCGGTCTCGACGATGTCGACCTCCGCGCCCTCCGGCACGTGCAGCTCTCCTGCGTCCGTGCGTCGTCCGAGCGTGATCACCGGCGCGTGCTCGAGCAGCAGCACCGTGTCCGGGAGCTCGCCCTCGGCGACGCGGGCGGCGAGCGAGCGCTGCAGCTCCCATGCCTCCGCGTACGGGACGGGGTCGCGAAGATGCATGACGTACCCGGGACGGCTCACGTGCGGAGCGTAGCGGCCTGTGCGGCCGCAAGGACGGCGAGCGCCGCGACGGTTCCGCCGACGAGGATGGCGCCCGCGGCCGACCAGCCGTCGGCCGCGAGCAGCCACGCCAGACCGGCCAGCGCCGACACGGCGTTGCCGAGCGCGAGCCAGCGGAGGCCGATGCGCCCGGCCCAGATCAGTCCGCACAGCGTGAGCAGCGCCCAGCCCGCGACGAGCAGCACCGCCGTCCCGACCGGATGCGGGAAGTCGGAGCCGTCGAGCGCTCCCGTGGCCGCGGCGAGGAGCAGTGCGATGCCCAGCACGCCCTCGAGCAGCGCGTCCACCTTCACGAGCATCGGGCCCTCCCGCTAGTTTATGAAACGACCGTATCACTAATGCCGAGACCCTTCGATCCCCACCGCCGTGACGCCGTCCTCGCGAGTGCCGCCGACTACGTCCTCGACCGAGGCCTAGCCGGCCTGAGCCTGCGCCCGCTCGCGAAGGCGCTCGGGACGAGCACGCGCATGCTGCTCTACGACTTCGGCTCGAAGCAGCAGCTGGTGCACGAGGTCCTGGCGGAGATTCGCCGGCGCGAGGAGAGCCTGCTCGAGGCGGAGGTGCGCTCGCTCGACGACGTCTGGCGCTGGATCAGCGCGCCGCAGCGCGAGCCGTTCCTGCGGCTCTTCTTCGAGATCTACGTCGGCGCGCTCGGCCGCGAGGAGGCCGAGCCGCTCGTCCGTGACTGGCTGAAGTTCCTGCGCACGAGCTGGCGGCCGCCCGTCGACGAGGCGACCGCGACGCTGATGGTCGCCGTCGTACGGGGCCTGTTGCTCGACCGGCTCGCGACGGGTGACCGCGAGCGAACCGACCGCGCGCTCGCGCGCTTCGCCGAGCTGGTCTAGGCCCCGCCGAGCAGGATCGAGCCGTCGGCGATCCCGCGCTGGATCTCGAGCCACGCGGCGACTGGCTCCTCGTACTCCGCGCTGACGTCGCGGTCGAGGTCGGCAAGCGTGCGGTGCCAGACCTGCGCGCGGCCGATCGGTGTCAGCAGGTACGCGTGCGCGAAGGACTCGCGGAGGGTCGCCGCCGGCGCGTAGCGGGTGAACGGCTCGAGGTACGCGTCCCGCAGTCGTTCGACTTCGCGCGAGCCCGGCTTGTAGCCGTAGCGCTCCGTCGCCGACCGCAGCGCGAGCAGCGGGCCGACGAACGGGTGGGTGACGCTCGACTCGGCCCAGTCGATCAACACCGGCTGCCCGTCGCGAACGAAGACGTTCCCGTCGTGCGCCTCCTGGTGCGCCACCGTCGGCGGAATCCCGTCGTCGAGGGCCGCCGCCGCGCGAACGACGGCGTCGTACAGGCCGTCCCTCCCGGCGAGCTCCTCGTAGAGCGCCGGCAACCGGCCGGGACGCTCGTCGGGCGTTCCGAGCGCGAGGGCGTCGTCGACGAGCGCGGCGAACTCGACCTGCTGCTCCGCCCACAGCGCGAGCGTGTCCTCCCAGCGCGGCTCGGTCGCACCCGCGTCGAGCAGCTCTCGCAGCCGCGGCCCGACGTCGCGGGTGAGCAGGCGCGTCCCCTCGGCCGCGACCACCTCCGGCAGCGCATCGGGCCGCCGGCGGGCGAGCAGCGCCGTCAGCGCGGGCTCGAACGCGTGGGCCGGCGGGCTCTCCTTGAACCACGCGAGCCCCTCGGCCGTCGGCACCCTCGCGACGGCCGACCACGGCCGCGTCCGCTCGAGCTCGACCTCACCGGTCCGCTCGACCCGCTCGTCGATCCAGCCGATCGCCCGGTCGAGCCAGCCCGGCTCGTCCCAGGGCAGGCTCACCTCAGTAGTTGTCCTCGCTCCAGGTCTCGAGCCGCTCGCGCAGGTCGCGCAGGAAGCGGCCCGCGAGCGCGCCGTCCACGAGCCGGTGGTCGTACGTCAGCGTCAGGTTCATGATCGGCCGGATCGCGATCACGTCCTCGCCGCGGTCGTCCTGGATCACCCACGGCCGCTTCACGACCGCGTAGGTGCCGAGGATGGCCGCCTGCGGCTGGCTGATCACCGGGGTGCCGTGGAAGGTGCCGTAGCCGCCCGGGTTCGTGATCGTGAACGTGCCGCCCTGGACGTCGTCCGGCAGCAGCTTCTTGTCGCGCGCCCGCTGGGCGATGTCGCTGATCGAGCGCGCCATCCCGAGGAGGTTGAGCCCCTCGGCGTGCTTGACGACCGGCACGATCAGGCCTTGGCCGTCGGCCAGCTCGACCGCGAAGCCGAGGTTGACGTAGTTCCGCGTCACGATCTGGTCGCCGCGCAGCTCGCCGTTGACCCAGGGGTAGTCGCGCAGGGTCTCGACCGTCGCGCGCGCGATGAACGAGAGGTACGTCGGGTTGACGCCGTAGGAGCGCTGGTACTCGCTCTTCAGCTTCTTGCGGATCGCGACCACGTTGGACATGTCGACCTCGATCGCGCTCGTCACGTGCGCGGAGGTGTCCAGCGAGCGGCGCATGTGCTCCGCGATCCCGCGGCGCATGGCGTTCACCGGCTCGAAGCTCTCGCCTGGCTCGGCCTGCACCTGCGGCGCCGCGGCCGGCGGTGCGGCGGGCGGTGCCGCGGCGGCCGACACGGGTTCGGGCTGGGCCGGGGCAGGCGCCTCCGGTTGTGCCGGTGCCTGCGGGGGCGCAGGGGCGGCGGGCGCGGCGGCCTCCGGCTCGGGCTGCGCCTGCGCGGCGGCACCGGACTCGACGAACGCGAGGATGTCCTTCTTGGTCACGCGCCCGCCGCGGCCGGTTCCCGAGACCCGGCTCACGTCGACGCCGTGCTCGGACGCGATGCGCGCGACGACCGGGGAGACGAAGGTCCGCTCGCCCGCGCCGTCGCCGTCGGCGACAGCGGGAGCCGGCGGTTCCGCCGGAGCGGGCGGGGCAGGCTCGGGCGGCGGCGCCGGTGCCTCCGCCGCTGCGGGCGCGGGCGCCTCGCCCTCGGAGCTCGACGGCGCGGCGGCCTCG
>DASSQK010000137.1:0-5985 GCA_035702555.1 Gaiellaceae bacterium
CCGCGGCTTGCTGCACGTTGCGACCTGGGCCGATCGCCGCCGGCTCTTCGAACGGGTCGCCGCCTCGCTGCGGCCGGGCGGCCGCTTCGCGTGGAACGCCTTCGCGTTCGACCACGCGATCGCGGCGCGGCTCGACGGGCAACTGCACGAGGAGCCCGTCCCGCACTCGCTGCGCTACGCCGTCGGCGACAACCGGATCGACATCACCCTCGACGGCGGCGGCACGTCGTCGCTGTGGTGGGCGACGAAGAACGAGTGGCTGGGCCTGATCGACGTGGCGGGCCTCGAGGTCGAGGCGCTGTACGGCGGGTTCGACCGGCGGCCGTTCGACGACGAGTCACGCGAGTACGTGTGGGTCGCGCGCCGGCCGGAGTGAGCCGCTACGACTCGATCGCGCGGCTCTACGACCCGTGGAGCGTCAGCGTCACCGAGGACGTCGGCTTCTACGTCGAGGAGGCCGTCCGAGCCGGGTCTCCGGTCGTCGAGCTCGGCGTGGGCACGGGGCGGATCGCCGTCCCGACCGCGGCGGCAGGGGTGCGGGTGATCGGCGTCGACTCGTCGCCGGGGATGGTCGAGGTCTGCCGCGAGCGTGCGGAGCTGGCGGGGGTCGCCGACCGGCTCGACCTGCGGCTCGGCGAGCTCGAGGCGCCGCCCGTGGACGAGCGGGTCGCGCTCGTGACGTGCCCGTTCCGGTCATACCTGCACCTGCTCGACGACGAGGCGCGCCTGCGCTCGCTCCGCGCCGTCCACGGCCTCCTCGTCCCGGGCGGGCGGTTCGTCTTCGACGTCTTCGCGCCTGGCGCGGACGACATCGCGGACACGCACGGTCGCTGGCTCGAACGCGAGCCGGGGATCTTCGAGCGCGCCGACTGGGACTCGCGCGCGCGGACGCTGACGCTGTCGGTGCGCGGCGAGGACGGCGAAACGAGCCTCGTGCTGGCATGGCTCTCCAACGACGAGTGGCGCGCGCTGCTCGAGCAGGCTGGCTTCCAGGTGATCGGCTGCTACGGCTGGTTCGACCGCCGGCCCTACGCGGGCGGCGAAGACACGGTCTGGGTCGCGCGGAAGCCGGCCTAGGAGGGTTTGACGAAATACCGGCTGTGACGCCGGAACGCGCTGCTCGCCCCGATGCTGCGTCCTCGGTCGCGCCCGTACTTCCAGGTACGAACGCTCCCTGCGTCCTTGCCTCGGAACGACCATCGCGCCCCGACGACGAGCGCTATCCCGTAAAACCCTCCTAGACCAGCTCGACGGGGTCGCCGACGGCGACCTCGCCCTCCTCGACGACGCGCGCCAGCATCCCGCGCTTGTCGTCCAGCTCCGCGCGCAGGCCCTCGCGGAGCGCGTCCATGCGGGCGCACGGGTCGCAGACCATCGTGATCTCGAAGACGGCGTCGTCGCCGACGCGCACGCGCTGGCCGATAGGCCACTGCTGCACGTCCGCGCCCTCGACGGTCAGGTTCTCGCGGATCGCGCCCGGCTCCACGCCGACCGACTCGAGGTGCTCGGCCGACACGAACAGCACCTCGCGCTTCGGCGGGTTGGCGTGCGCGCAGCCCTCGAGCCCGAAACCGACGATCGCACGCCGGCGCTCGTGCGGAACCGACTGCGCCGTGTTCCGCCCCGGAGAGGTGAAGACCCCGCTGATCGTCGCCATCGCCGGGATCCTATCCACGGCGCCAGGCGCCCCAGCCCGCGTGCGGCGGCAGCCGGCCGCTCTCGAAGTTCCAATACTCCCGGAGGTCCTCGCAGCGGCCGTCGGGAGCGAAGCGAAGCAGCAGGCAGCCGACGAGCGTGACCTCCTCGCCGCCGGCGCGCATCCTCGTCCACCACTCGACGGCCGCGTGGTTGCCGTCCACGAGCGGCTCCCCCATCTCGACCTCGACCTCGGCCTGCGAGCTCGTGGCCTCGGTCCAGTACGCGACGACGCCCTCCCTCCCGACGTTCGGCGGCTCGCGGAACGGCGACGAGCGGTACGAGGCGTCCTCGGTGAAGAGCGCGGCGGCCGCAGCGGGATCGCGCTCCTCCCACGCCCGCCGGTAGCCCTCGATCCAGTCAGCCAGCTCCATGCCTGCGCCGCCAATCGTAGAGCGCCACCGTGCCGGCCATCGCGACGTTGAGCGACTCGGCGCTCCCGGCCAGCGGAATCGTCGCCCTCGCAGCGCAGCGGGCGACGACCTCGTCCGGGAGCCCCTCCCGCTCCGAGCCGAGGACGAACCGCGTCAGCGACGCATCGAGCTCCGCGAGCGGCGGGGCGCCGTGCGCGACCAGTGCGACCGCGCCCTCCGGCGAGAACTCCCAGAGCGGCACGCCGAAGATCGACCCGGCCGACGCCCGCAGCGCCTTCGGGCCGAACGGGTCCGCGCAACCGGCCGAGAGCGCGAGGTACGCGCCGAACGCGTCGCAGGCCCGCGCGAGGGTGCCGACGTTGCCGGGGTCGCCCACGCGCCAGAGCTCCAGGCCGAGCGGCGGCCGCTCGCGCTCCGGCCGCGCCGCGCGGAAGACGCCGATCACCCGCGGGGCGTAGCCGAGAGCCGAGACCTCGGCGAGCAGCTGCGACGCGACCGGCTCGGCGCGCAGCTCGAGCGCAGGCGGCCGCGCCGCGTCGACCAGCGCGAACTCGAGCTCCCAGCCGTTCTCGAGCGCCGCCGCGACGAGGTCCTCGCCCTCGGCCGCGAACAGCCCGACCTTCTCGCGCTGCCGCCGAGCCGCGAGCTTGCGCACGGTCTTCAGCTTCGCGTTGTCGCGCGACGAGATCATGAGCGCCAGCGGATCCAGTTGCCGTGGAAGTCGCAGCGCAGCAGGAAGCGCCGCGCGCCGCCCGGCCAGAGGGCGACCTCGAGCTCGTAGCTGTCGTGCCGGTCCTCCTCGAGCTCCTCGACCGCGCGGGTCGAGACCCACCCGAGCGGCCCCTCGCGGCCTCCCGCCTCGAGCAGCTCGCGCAGCTGGGCGCGGCGCTCGCGGCCGATGTAGCCGGTCGAGGCGGTCTGGAACACGACGGTCAGCGCCTCCGCGTCGCGCTCGGCGAGCACCTGCGGCAGCAGCTCGACGTAGTCGCCCTGGACGAGCGTCGGCGGCTCGCGACGGAGGATGGCGATCGCGGCCCGCAGCCGCTGCGCGCGTTCGACCCGCCCCGGCCAGAGGAACGCGTGGAGCAGGCGGGCGCCGTGGTCGGTGGTCACGTCGACGGGGTTCAGGTCGATCCCGATCCGGCGCCGCACCTCCACGCGCCGCTCCAGCACCTCGCTCGGGACGGGCGCGTACTCGACCCCCTGCAGCAACAGCTCCGACGATCCCCAGCGCCCGGCGCGGTAGCGATACCCGTAGCGGTCCCAGAGCAGGTTCAGCCCCGCCGCGGGCCCGAGCTCGACGAGGTCGAGCGTCGTCGCCCCGTGCTCGCGCGCCAGCGAGAGGAACGCCGGCAGGAGGGCGTAGCAGCGCTGCACCTCGTTCGTCTGCACGCCCTGCTCGCGCACGAAGCGGGAGAGGAACCGGCGCTGCGACTCGAGCGCCGCGCGGAAGTCGCTCCACTCGCCCGAGAGCGCGTAGGGCTCGATCCCGGCCAGCTCGAGGTAGTGGACGCCGCCGAAGAGCCGCAGCGGCACGTCCCAGCTCAGCTCGCCGACGAGCTCGTCGACCAGCGGCTCGGTCGCGCAGCGGCGCGCGAGATGCGCGTAGACGGGCGAGCCCTGTTGCTCGAAGTGCTCCGCCTGGTGGCGGAAGATCGCCGCGCGGGTCTCGGGGCTCAGGCCTCGAGCGCGGCCTTGGCCTGCGCCGCGATCTTGCCGAAGGCCTCGGGGTCGCTCACCGCGAGGTCGGCGAGGACCTTGCGGTCGAGCGGAATCTCGGCCTTGCGCAGGCCCGAGACGAGCTGGTTGTACGACAGCCCCTCCCGCCGCGCGGCCGCGTTGATCCGCATGATCCAGAGCCGCCGGAAGGTCCGCTTCTTGTTCTTGCGGTCGCGGTACGCGTAGACCAGCGACTTGTCGACCTGCTCCTTGGCGCGCCGGTAGCTGGAGTGCTTGAGGCCCCAGTAGCCGCGCGCCTGCTCGAGCACCTTGCGGCGCTTCTTGCGCGCGTGGACGGATCGCTTGACCCTCGGCATCGCTCAGCCCCGCCCCAGCAGCTTCCTGACGGCCTTCTGGTCGCTCGGTGCGACCGACTCAGCCTGCCGGACGCGCCGGCGCTTCCCTGACTTGCTCTTGACCAGATGGCCCGGCGGGGTCGTCCGGAGCCTCCGGCGGCGCAGGAGCTTCCCCCCGGCCGTCACCCTGAACCGCTTCTTCGCTGCGCTGTGTGTCTTCTGTTTCGGCATCTTCTCGTTTGACTCCGGCGTTCTTGGTCGGGCCCAGCAACATCACCATGTTCCGGCCGTCCTGGAGCGGCGGGGACTCTATCTGCCCGATCTCCTTCACGTCCTCGGCGAGCCGCATGAGGAGGTCGCGCCCGCGCTCCGGGTGGCTCTGCTCCCGGCCGCGGAACATGATCGTCACCTTGACCTTCGCGCGCTGGTTGAGGAAGCGCACGACGTGGCCCTTCTTGGTGTTGTAGTCGTGGATCCCGATCTTGGGCCTGAGCTTGATCTCCTTGACGTTCACCGAGACCTGGTGCTTCCGGGCGAGCTTGGCCTTCTGCTCCTGCTCGTAGCGGTACTTCCCGTAGTCCATCACCCGCGCGACGGGCGGATCGGCCTGGGCCGCGACCTCGACGAGGTCGAGGTTCTTGCCCCACGCGTACTCGCGCGCCTCGTTGGTGTCCTTGACGCCGATCTGCGAGCCGTCCACATCCACCAGGCGCACCCGCGGCGCTCGAATCATCTCGTTGATTCGCGCCTGCGGTACCGGGGCGCGGTCGGGCTCCACGTTTCGGCGTGGTCTCAAAGGCGTGTCACCAAGCTCTCGTTTCCTCCTTCTCTACGACAAGACCGCTGCATGCAGCGGTCCGAACATCCTCGTCCTGCGACTCGGTTGAACCTCCGCGAAGCGCGAGCTCGGGAGGTGAGGGTTCGGACCCTGCTTGCCAGGGTCAAAGCGTAGCAAGGTATTCGCGCAGATCCGCGAGCGACCTCGTCGACTGCTCGCCTCCACGCTCGCGGACGGCCAGCGCCTCGTCGGACTCCTTCTCGCCGAAGAGGATCACCACCGGGACCTTCTCGACCTCGGCGTCGCGGATGCGCTTGCCGACCGTCTCGTTCCGCTCGTCGACCTCGACCCGGTACTCGCCGAGCTTCTGCGCGAGCTCGTGCGCGGGCCCGCGGTGGGCCTCGCCGATCGGGATGATCCGGAGCTGCACCGGCGCGAGCCAGAACGGAAACGCGCCGGCGAAGTGCTCGATGAGGATCCCGATGAAGCGCTCGAGCGACCCGAAGAGCGCGCGGTGGATCACGTACGGCGTGTGCTCGGCGTTGTCCTCGCCCATGTAGCTGAGGCCGAAGCGCGCCGGCATCTGCGAGTCGAGCTGGATCGTGCCCATCTGCCACGAGCGGCCGAGCACGTCGGTCATGTGCAGGTCGATCTTCGGGCCGTAGAAGGCGCCGTCGCCCTCGTTGACCGTGTACTCGATCCCGCGGCGCTCGAGCGCGCTGCGCAGAGCGGCTTCGGTGAAGTCCCACTCCTCGTCGGTGCCGAGCTTGTTCTCGGGGCGCGTCGAGAGCTCGAAGCGCGCCTCCATCCCGAACAGGTCGTAGAGGTAGGCGGCGAAGTCGAGGCAGCCGAAGATCTCCTCCTCGATCTGCTCCGGCGTGACGAACATGTGGGCGTCGTCCTGCGTGACGTGCTGAACCCGCAGCAGGCCGTGCAGCGTCCCGGCGCGCTCGTTGCGGTGCAGCGTCGACGACTCGGCGTAGCGCAGCGGCAGGTCGCGGTAGCTGCGCAGGCCGCTGCCGAAGAGCAGCATGTGGCCCGGGCAGTTCATCGGCTTCAGCCCGAGCTGCCGCTCGCCGTACGGGACGATGAACATCTCGTCCTTGAACTTCTCCCAGTGCCC
>DASSQK010000138.1:0-2952 GCA_035702555.1 Gaiellaceae bacterium
AGCGCGTTCAGGATCAGGTTCGCCGCCACGCGCTCGAAGCCGACCGGGTCGGTCACGAGCTCGAGCGCCGGGTCGACGTCGATCCGCACGTCGTTCTCCCGCTCGCCGGTGAAGCGCGGCAGCAGCTCGTCGAGCCGCTCGCGCGGGTGGAAGCGCTCCGGCTCCAGGCACGGGCTGCCTGACTCGAGCCGCGAGAGGTCGAGCAGCTGGTCGGCGAGGTCGCGCAGCCGGTCGGTCTGCTGGACGAGCGTTCCGAGCAGGGCGTGCACCTGGGGATCCTCGAGGTCGCCGATGCGCGCATGCAGCGTCGCCGCGATCCCGTGGACGACGGAGATCGGCGCGCGCAGCTCGTGCGAGGCGATGGTGACGAAGTCGGTCTTCCGCCGCTCGGCCCGGTCGACGGCGCGTGCCTGATCGGCTACGGCCGCCGCCGCCTCGCCGAGCGCGGTGAGCACCGAGAGGTCGGCCGCGTCCGGCGGCGGCACGCCTTCGTCCGTGACCGGCACCAGCCCGTCGGGCGGCTCCCATTCGACGCGCTGGAAGCCGAAGGCGTCGCGCGTCCCGGCGCAGACGCGGTCGATCACCTCCCGTGCGCGGAACGGGCCCTCGGCGACCACACGTGCCAGCACCTGCAGTGCCCGCCCCTCCTCTGGCATCCCAGCAGGCATCTCACCGCGATGATGACCGGGGCTCTCCGCTCCCAAACGCAGAAGCGGCCTTGCGGCCGCTCCTGTCGAAGGTCGATCTGCGCCGAGCTAGTAGCCGGGCGGCGGCGCCTCGTCGACGTAGCCACCGCGGCGGCGGCCCGACCAGTAGCCGGGGCCGGCCCACGACGACCAGAAGATCATCGAGAGTACCGCGCCGACGATGCCGACGATCAGCAGGATCCAGCCGATCGTGTTGATGTCGACGCCCGAGACGTTCGTGTTGACCGCGAACGCCAGGATCGCACCGGCGGCAATGAGTAGAAGGCTTACACCGAGTCCCATCAGTCCTCCTTACGGGGTTGTGCTGCCTTCCTACCCAGATCCGCGTCCATCGAATCATGCTCGTTGCAGGAGTTTCCAACTCCCGTCGCTTCCCCGGCAGGCACGCCGCCGTCTCCAGTAGTCTCGGCCCCGGTGCGTCGGGGTTCGATCGTTCAGCTCGTCCTCCTCGGAATGCTCTTCGGCGGGGGCGCCGCCGCCGTGGCCCTGCTGATCCCCTGGCTGCCCGATCCCGCCAGCGAGCAGGCCGACCGGATCGACTTCGTCTTCTGGTTCGTGACGACGATCTGCATCACGATCTTCGCCCTCGTCGCGGCGGTGATCGTCTACTCGATCCTGAAGTTCCGCGCGCGCCCGGACGACGACTCCGACGGCCCGCCGACGCACGGCCACACCGGGCTCGAGATCTGGTGGACGGCGATCCCGGCGGCGCTCGTGACCTCGATCTCGATCGTGAGCGCGGTGGTGCTGGCGAAGAACGAGCAGCTCCCGAACGCGCCCTCGGTTTCCGCCGCCCGCGCCGCACAGACCTCCGGTCAGGGGTTGTGCCGGCCGAGGAGCGAGGACCCGTTGAAGCCGCTCGTCGTCTGCGTGATCGCGCAGCAGTTCGCGTGGCTGTTCCAGTACCCGGCGTACAACAACGCGACCTCGGCGACCCTGCGCCTGCCCATCCACACGACCGTGCAGCTGCAGCTGCAGTCGCGCGACGTGATCCACTCGTTCTGGGTGCCCGAGTTCGGGCAGAAGCAGGACGCGGTCCCGGGCCTGCTGACGAAGCTCGTGATCACGCCGAACCGGGCCGGCACGTTTCCCGTGATCTGCACCGAGCTCTGCGGCCTCGGCCACGCCGTGATGCGCTCCTGGACGACGGTGCAGTCGAAGGATGCGTTCCTCAAATGGGCGCAGGCGCGCGGGAAGGCGACCGGCGGCGGCGTGTCGGCCTCGGCCAAGACGTTCTTCGTCGACAACGGCTGCGACGGCTGCCACACCTTCAAGCCCGCCGGAGCGAGCGGGAAGGTCGGGCCGGACCTCGATAACCTGCGCCAGGCCGCGCAGAAGGCGGGGCAGCCGCTCGATGAGTTCATCCGTCAGTCGATCGTCGATCCGAACGCCTACGTCGCGCCGGGGTATCCGAAAGGCGTGATGCCCGAGACGTTCAGCTCGCTGCCCAAGGCGCAGCTCGACGCGCTGGTGTCGTACCTGGGTGGAGGCGGCCAGTGACCGAGACCGTCGCCGGCTTCCACGAGCACGAGACGCAGGCCGAACACCCCGCGCCCGCTCCGCCGGCGCGCGGCTGGCGGCGCCTGACCGCCCCGGGCTGGCTGCGCGTCCCGTGGGTGATGGCGCTCTTCTTCGGGATCGGCGCCGGGCTCGTCGTGCTCATCCGCTGGCTCGAGGGTTGGCACCCGATCTGGAACGGCTCCGTGATCACGACGGTCTCGCTCGCGGCGGTGCCGATCGGGTTCCTCGTCGGCCTCGGCGGGTTCGACTACTGGGCCCGCTACGCGAGCGGCGCCCCGACGGTGGCCGAGGACCACTCCGGGCACGGCGCGTACAGCTGGCGCGACTACTTCCGCATCAACACCGACCACAAGGTGATCGGGATCCAGTACCTGGTCACGACGATCGTGTTCTTCGTCATCGGCGGCCTACTCGCGATGTTCATGCGCGCCGAGCTCGCCCAGCCGGGGATGCAGTTCGTCGACAACCAGACCTTCAACGGCCTCTTCTCGGTGCACGCGGCGCTGATGATCTTCCTGTTCGTGATCCCGGCGTTCGCCGGCATCGGCAACTACGTGATCCCGCTGATGCTGGGTGCGCCGGACATGGCGTTCCCGCGGCTGAACGCGCTCTCGTTCTGGCTGCTGCCGATCGCCGGCGTGATGATGGTCTCGAGCTTCCTCGTCCCGGGCGGCGCCTTCGCCGCGGGCTGGACGGGCTACGCGCCGCTCTCGGTGCACCAGCC
>DASSQK010000139.1:0-4283 GCA_035702555.1 Gaiellaceae bacterium
GCGGCGGCGATCGCGCCGGCCGCGTTCAGCAGGATCGCCGAGCGCCGCCCGCCGTCCTCGCCGCGGAAGACGGCGTGGATCGCCGCTGCGTTCTCCTCCGGCGAGCCGCCGCGCAGCTCCTCCGGCGCGCAGCGCGGGAGGCCGAGCTCCAGTGGGTCGATCTCGCGCTCGTGCACGGCGCCGTCGACGACCTCGCAGACGAGGTTCGGCCCGGCGGGCGAGAGCTCGTCGATCCCGCCGGCGCCGTGGACGACGAACGCGCGCCGCGCGCCGAGCTGCGCGAGCACCTCGGCGATCGTCCGCACGAGCGACGGCGCGTAGACGCCGACCACCTGCGCCCGCGCGCCGGCCGGGTTCGTCAGCGGCCCGAGCACGTTGAAGACCGTCCGGGTCGCGAGCTCGCGCCGTACCGGGGCCGCGTGCCGCATCGCCGGGTGGTGCGTGGGCGCGAAGAGGAAGCCGAAGCCGAGCTCGTCGATCGAGCGCTCGATCCGCGCCGGCGGCAGCTCGAGCCGGAAACCGAGCGCCTCGAGCACGTCGGCCGAGCCCGAGGAGGACGAGACGGCGCGGTTGCCGTGCTTCGCGACACCGGCTCCCGCCGCCGCCGCGACGAGCGCCGCCGCCGTGGAGATGTTGATCGTGCGCGCGCCGTCGCCGCCGGTGCCGGCGGTGTCGACGAGGTCGTCGCGCTGCGGGCGCACGGCGAGGACGTGAGCGCGCATGGCCTCCGCGCAGCCCGCGATCTCGTCCGCGGTCTCACCCTTCACGCGCAGCGCCACGAGGAGGCCCCCGATCTGGGCCTGCGTCGCCTCGCCGCTCATCACCTCGTCCATCACGGCGCGGGCCTCGTCGCGCGTGAGGTCGTGGCCGTCCAGCAGCCGCGTGAGCGCCTCCTGCACCGTCATCGCACCCGCTCCAGGAAGTTCCGCGCGAGGTCGGGCCCGACCGGGGTCAGCACGGACTCGGGGTGGAACTGGACGCCGTCCACCGGCAGCTCGCGGTGGCGGACGCCCATCACCTCGCCGTCGGCGCAGGTGGCCGAGACCTCGAGCACGTCGGGCACGCTCGTGGCGGCGAGCGAGTGGTAGCGCCCGCCCTCGAAGCGGTCGGGCAGCCCATGGAAGAGCCCGCGGCCGTCGTGCTCGACCGGGCTCGCCTTGCCGTGCACGAGCCGTTGCGCCTGGCCGATCTCGCCGCCGAAGGCCTCGACGATCGCCTGGTGCCCGAGACAGACGCCGAGGGTCGGCGTGGTCTGCGCGAGCCGCTTCACGATCTCGACCGACGCGCCCGCGTCGCGCGGTCGGCCGGGGCCGGGGGAGACCACGAGGTGCGAGGGCGCGAGCCGCTCCGCCTCGTCCGCGTCGATCGCGTCGTTCCGCCGCACCACCACCTCTGCCCCGAGCTCGCCGAAGAGGTGCGCGAGGTTGTACGTGAACGAGTCGTAGTTGTCGACGAGCAAGATCATTGCCGCGCCTCCGCGAGCTCGATCGCAGTCTCCAACGCCGCCAGCTTCCGCAGACACTCGTCGTGCTCCGCGGCCGGGTCGGAGTCGGCCACGATCCCGGCGCCGGCCTGCAGGAGCGCGACACCGTCGTGCAGCACGACCGTCCGGATCGCGATGCAGGCGTCGAGCGCCTCGCCGGGCAATGCGTAGAGAACCGCGCCCGCGTACGGCCCGCGGCGGTAGCCCTCGAGCTCCGAGATGATCTGCATCGCGCGCACCTTCGGCGCTCCGGAGACGGTGCCGGCCGGGAAGCAGGCCCGCAGCAGGTCGAAGTGGGAGACCTCCGGCTGGAGCTCGCCGACGACCTCCGAGACCAGGTGCGTCACGTGGGAGAAGCGCTCCGGCTCGAGGTAGCGCGCGACCCGCACCGAGCCCGGCCGGCAGACGCGCGAGAGGTCGTTGCGGCCGAGGTCGACGAGCATCACGTGCTCGGCGCGGTCCTTCTCGGAGGAGAGCAGCCGCTCCGCGTCGCCCTCGCCCGGCCGCGTCGTCCCGGCGATCGGGTTCAGCGACGCGTCGCGGCCCTCGGCCTTGACCAGCGTCTCGGGCGACGAGCCGACGAGCGCGACGCCGTCGAGCTCGAGCAGGAAGAGGTACGGCGACGGGTTCACGCGCCGCAGCGAGCGGTAGAGCTCGAGCGCGCTCGCCGAGGTCGGCCGCTCCGCTCGCTGCGAGAGCACGATCTGGAAGGCGTCGCCGGCGCGGATGTGCTCCTTCGCCCTGACGACCGCGCGCTCGTACGCGTGGCGCGACGGCAGCCGCCGCGTGGAGCCGGAGGGCGCGCGCGAGGCGGGCAGCGGCGAGGGCTGCGGCCCCTCGAGCAGGTCGCCGACCGTGCCCGGGTCGCCGCAGAGCACCTCGGCCATCCCGAGGCCGTGGTCGAAGCGGACGAGCGTCTCGGCGACCACGAAGCGGCTCTCCGGGAGCCCGCGGCCGTCGCCGGGGATCGGAACCGTCGGCTCGAGCCGCGCGACGTGGTCGTAGCCCAGGTAGCCGACGACCGGCAGCCCGCGCGCCTCGGCCTCGTCGAAGTCGACGATCCGCGAGCCGCAGCCGACGAACGAATGGCGCCCGAGCCGGCCCTTCTCGACCGACTCCAGCAGGAAGCTCGCCCGGCCGCCGTCGCGCAGGCGGAGGTAGGCCCCGAGTGGGGTGAGGAGGTCGGTGGAGATGACGGTCCGTGCGTTCATTTCAGGAAAACAAAAAGACCCTCCGTCTGGAAGGTCTTCGAGCGGAACGGGTTTGCGTCTAGGTCAGCAGGCGACGCTCCCGCCCCGCTCGTGGCGCCAGGCCCAGCCCCAGGTGTGCGGTGCGAGAGTCATCTGGCTCAAGCGTAGGCACACCTGGGGCCGAGCGTCAAGGGTCACGACCGGGCCGTCTCCGCGGGCTCCGACCGGGTCGTCTCTGCCGAGCCGGTCTCGAGCAGCTCGGAAAACAATGCGCGGTAGTGCACCATTGCCGTGCGCATATCCTCGGTCGAGGCCTTGCCGCGCTCGTTCGCGACGGAGATCCCGTGCGCGGCGCGGTAGTTCGAGATCACCTCGGGGTGGTCGACCGAGAGGTCGTTCGCCCGCTGTTCGAAGTCGTGCACGGGGTAGCCGCGCTCCAGCATCACGCGCTGGATGAGCCGGTCGGCCTCGCCGACGGCTCCGCCGGGGTCGTCCACGAACTGCGCCTGCGTCTTCTGCCACTCGCTTGCGTAGCGGTCGCGGGACGACTGCTCGAGCGGCCGGATGTCGAGCCCGTCACGGCGCTTCTCGCGGTCGGCGAGGTCCGCCTCCGCCTGGCGCCGGCTCGGCGCGTCGGCGACGGTGCGGTCGTACTCGTTCCCGAACCGCTCCTGCAGGCCCTTCCGGCGACGGGCCCTGGTGGCGCTCCAGATGACCGCGCCGACGATCACGACGGCGGCGATCACGATCACGATCCAAGCCCAGGTGGGCATCTCGTTGCTCCTTTCGTCGCTCGCGGATGCGCTTCCCGACGCACGAAACGGCAAACGGCCGCGTAGGCTGCGCGCGGCATGGCGATCCCCGAGCTCCTCGGCCGGCTGCTGACCGCACCCGGCCCGTCCGGCTACGAGGCCGCGGCGACGAAGGTCTGGCGAGACGCCGCGGCGGAGTTCGCGGAGGTCTCGAGCGACGCGCTGGGCTCCTCGGTCGCGCGCGTCCCCGGGACGGGCGGAGGCCCGCTGCTCGCCCTGCTCGGCCACATCGACGAGATCGGGCTGCTCGTGACGCACGTGGACGAGAAGGGCTTCGTCTACTTCATGACCGTGGGCGGGACGAGGGCCGAGGTGCTGCTCGCGCAGCGCGTCGAGCTCGTTACCCGCAACGGCCCGCTCGCAGGGGTGATCGGCCGCAAGGGCGGCAAGCGGCTGAAGGCCGGGGAGCGGCCGGAGCAGGTCGAGCTCGACCACCTCCACGTCGACGTCGGCGCAAGCAGCCGCGACGAGGCGCTCGAGCTGCTGGAGATCGGGGACGTGGCCGTGATCGCGGGCGCACCGGTCGAGCTCGCGGGCGGTCGCATCGCCTCGCGCTCGCTGGACAATCGCCTGGGGGCGTACGTCGCGCTCGAGGCCGCGCGGGCGGTCGCCGAGGGCGGCGGAGCACCGGGCGACGTGGCGGCGGTCGCGGCCGTGCAGGAGGAGGTCGGCGACTTCGGCGGCGCGCGGACGACGGTCTTCGCGCTGGACCCGCAGGTCGCGCTCGCGATCGACGTCACCGGCGCGACCGACATCCCGGAGGGCGACCCGAAGGTCGACGGGGAGGCGAAGCTCGGT
>DASSQK010000140.1:0-8685 GCA_035702555.1 Gaiellaceae bacterium
GCCAGCTCGAGCGCCTCGTCCCGCCGCTGGAGAGCGACGTACGCAAGCGCCAGGTGCGAGCGCCACGCGACGACCGCCGGGTTCCACATGTCGAACGCCTCCATGCAGCGCCCGAGCCGCTCCCAGTCCGCCGCCGCGCCTGCGAAGTCGCGCCTCGCGTAGCGCAGCCAGCCGCGCGCGCCGAGGAAGAAGATCAGGTGCCCGCTGTCCGCGACCTCCTCGGGCAGACCGAGCTCGGCCAGCGCCTGCTCGGCCTCCTCCAGCTCGCCGCGGTTGGTGAGCACGTCGGCGAGGTACGAGCGGAAGTAGATCGCGCCCTGCTGGCTCGGCAAATAGCTGACGAGCTCGTCCGACTCGCGCAGGTCCTGGACGGCTCCCTCGAGGTCGCCGCGCTGGGCGAGCGTCAGGCCGCGGAAGCAGAGCAGGTTCGAGAGCGTGACGAGCTCGCCGCGCTTCTTCGCGGCCTCCATCACGACGTCGAAGAACCGATCGAGCTCGGTGTCCAGCTCGGCGTACATCAGGGCCGTCACGGCGCACGAGATCGCGACCGAGGGCATGCTCTCGACGAGGGCGGCGAGCGTCTTCGGCTCCGCGAGCTCGGCCATGCGCTCGCGGTCGACGCCCCGCCGTGCGTCGAAGTAGCGGAGGGTCGAGACCATCACCGCGCGGCCGACGTCGCCCACGAGCGCGCCTTCGTCGACCTGCGCGAGCCGTTCCCTGGAGATCTCGATCACGTCCGAGTCGAAGCCCGACGAGTTGATCAGCTCGGCCTCGAGCAGCTCGCACAGCTCCGGCTCCGCGCCGGCGAGCTTCGTGGTCGCGCCCTCGAGCACCTTCGCAGCCTCGGGACCGCGGTTGAGCCGGAAGAGCGAGCGGCCGAGCTCGAGGGCGAGACGCGCGTGGCGCAGCGGCTCGTCGGTCGCCCGCAGCGCCTCGTGCAGGTGACGCGCCGCGGCGGACACGTCGACCCGCTGCTCCGCGAGGCCGAGCTCGAGCAGCGTGTCGGCGCGCGCCTCGGCCGCCGGCGGCTCGGCCAGGGCGCGGCGCAGGTAGCGAACGGCCACCTCGGGAGCACCGCGCACGAGCGCGCGGTCGGCGGCGATGCGCAGCGTCTCGACCACGAACGGGTCGCGCGCGGGCGGCACCAGGTCGAGGTGCGCCGCCACGCGCTCGGGCTCGGCGCTCGCCTCCTGGAGCAGCTCCGCCGCGCGCCGGTGGGCGAGCAGCCGCTGCGCCGGCTCGATCGACCCGTACACCGCAGACCGCACCACGGGATGGGTGAACTCGACCGTCGGCGTCGCCACGCGCAGCACATCGGCGCGCGCGAGCCACGTCGCCGCGGCCGTCGAGAGGTGGCGGTCGTCGAGGTCCGCGAGGAGCGCCACGTCGCGCTGCTCGGACCCGTCGCCGAGCACCGCCGCCGCGGCCGCGAACCGCCGCGCCTCCTCGGGCAGCCGCGAGAGCCGCAGCGTGACCGCGCGCGTCACCGGCTCGGGGCCGATCTCGTGGACGCGGGCTGCGTTCTCCGCCCGCGGGACGACGCCCTCGCCGTGCAGCGCGTCGACGAGCGCGCGCACGAAGAGCGGGTTGCCGCCGGTGGCCGCGTGGCAGGCGGCGGCGAACGCCTCGTCCGGCTCACGCTTGAACTCCTGCTCCACCATCGCCGCGACGCCGGGCTGGCTGAGCGCCGTCGGCCGGATCACGAGCGCCGTGGGGTCGGAGATCAGCTCCGTGAGCAGCTCGGTCTCCACGCTCTGCTCGGGTGGCCGCAGGCCCAGCACGACGAGCAGCGGCAGGCCCTCGAGCCGCCGGCCGAGGAACGAGAGCCAGCGCAGCGTCGGCGCGTCGCTCCAGTGCAGGTCGTCGACGACGATCGCCGCGGGCCGCCGCGCCGCGATGTTCGCCGCGAGCCAGTAGAGGCCGTGCAGGACGGCGAAGGAAATGTCGCCCGACGAGTCTCCGGTCAGCTCCTCGTCGCCGAAGAGCCGCTCCGCCAGCCCCGCCGTGCCCGAGAGCACCTCGTCACGCTCCTCCTGGGGCAGCGAGGCCAGGTAGGGCTCGAAGAGCTGGCGCACGACGCCGAAGGCGAACTCCTGCTCGAGGTCGGCGCTGCGGGCGACGAGCACCTCGAAGCCCGCCCGCGCCGCGAGCGAGCGCGCCTCGGCGACCAGCCGGGTCTTCCCCATCCCCGCGCGCCCCTCGATCGCGACGATCCGACCCGCTCCCGACGAGGCGGCGACGACGACGGCTTCCAGCGCGGCGAGCTCCGCCTCGCGCTCGAGCAGCGGCGTGGTCGCCACCGGCACCTCCGCGCGCCTGCGCGGGATGCGCGGCTTCTTCTCCTTCTCACGGGTCGAGAGCGGGGCGAACACGCCGGGCAGGCCCGCGATCTCGAGCTGGTAGAGCCGTTCCGGCCGCTCGATGTCCGGCAGCGCGGTCTCGCCGAGGTCGCGCAGCCCGAGGCCGGCGCCGAGCTCGCTGCGGACGAGGTTCGCGGTGGTGCTCGAGAGCAGCACCTGGCCGCCGTGCCCCGCGTCGCCGATCCGCGCCGCCTGGTGCACCGCCAGGCCGACGTAGCCGTCGGTCCCGACGCTCGCCTCGCCGGTGTGGAGGCCCATCCGGACGCGCACCTCGACGTCCTCGCCCCACGCCTGCTCGGCCAGCGCTCGCTGCGCCGCGGCGGCCGCGTCCACGGCCGAGCCCGCGCTGCGGAAGACGACGAAGAACGAGTCGCCCTTCGTGTCGATCTCCAGCCCGCCGCCGTCGCCGAACGCCGTCCGCAGGAGCCGGTTGTGGGTCGAGAGCACGTCGCGGTAGCGGTCGCGCCCGAGCTTCGTGAGCAGGCGGGTAGAGCCCTCGATATCGGTGAACAGGAACGTCACCGTCCCGGTGGGCAGGGCTGCGGACGCCTCGCGTACTGCCGGTGTGCTCAATGGTGGGAAATCCCTCTTGGATACGGCCCGGAGAGCTGATTGTAGAGCCACGCGGGCCCAAACCTTAGGGGCGATTTTGGGGGTGTCCCCGATGCGAACGACACACGCCGGCGCGCACGATGGTGGTGCATGAGCACCGGCACCCCATCAGGAGAAGACGCCATGTCCACCACCGCCGTCCCCGCCGAGACCCTCGACCGCGAGAACGATCCCCCCGAGCCGGGCCCGAGCACGAGCTCGGAGCCGCGCCCCGAGGAGGAGCGGGCAGAGCCGGACGCCGAGCCCGAGGACCGGCGCGGCGACGTGGACGACCTTCCACGCACCGGCTAGCGGCGCCGAGAGGACCCTCCTCGCGACCGCGGCCCGCGCGTCGGGCACCATTTCGGCGTGGGTCGAGCGGTCCTCGTCGTGCTCGCGCTGCTGCTCGTCGCCGGCTGCGGCGGCGGGTCGACGGGCTCGACGCTCCACGCGACCTTCCGCGACCGCAACGGCGACGGCGTGCTCGACCGCAGCGGCGGCGAGCCGCTCCTCGACCGCACCGAGCTCGCGCCGGCGTCGAAGCCCGTGCGGCGGCTGGCGGTCTTCGCGCAGATCGCCGACGCGCACGTCGTGGACGAGGAGTCGCCCGCACGGCTGGAGGTGCTCGACCGCCGGGGCGCGCCGTTCACCTCGGCGTTCCGCCCGCAGGAGGCGCTGAGCGGACAGGTGCTGGCGGCGACGGTGCGCTCGCTGAACGGGCTCCACCCCCAGGCCGTCGTCGAGACCGGCGACCTGATCGACAACGACCAGCTGAACGAGCTCGAGGAGGCGCTCGCGATCCTGCGCGGCGGCCGGGTCGACCCGGACAGCGGCGCGCCGGGCTACCGGGGCGTCCAGGCAGCGGCGGACCCGGATCCGTACTACTACCGGCCCGACGTCGACCCGCCGCGCCACCCCGGCCTGCTCGCCGAGGCTCAGCGTTCCTTCACCTCGCCCGGGCTCGAGGCGCCGTGGTACCCGGTCGTCGGGAACCACGACCTGCTCGTGCAGGGCAACCTCGCCCCGGGCGCGCAGACGAACGCGATCGCGACCGGCTCGCGCAAGCTGCTCGGGCTCGACGCGGCCGCGCTCGACGCGGTGCGGTCGCTGCGGCTGACACCGGCGGTGGTCGCGGGCCTGCTGCGCTCCGGGCTCCCGGGCGCGTCCGAGCGGGTTCCCGCCGACCCGCGGCGGCGCGAGCTCCCCGCGGCCGAGGTGCTCGCGCGGCTGCGGAAGGCGAGCGGCCACGGCGGCCGCGGGCCGCTGCTCGACTACGCGTTCGACATCGGCGAGAGCGCGCGCGCGATCGTGCTGGACACGACCCGCCGCGGCACCGGCGCGGGTGGGCTCGTGCGCCCGTCGCAGACGCGCTGGCTCGCGCGGGAGCTGCGTGCGGCAGGAAAGCGCCCGGTCGTCCTGTTCACCCACGCGCCGCTCACCTCGGCGGCCGGCGGCGCATCCGTGCTCGCGCTGCTCGACCACGACCCGCACGTCGTCGCGGCGATCCACGGCGACACGCACCGCAACGAGATCACCCCGCGGAGCCACTACTGGCTCGTCGGGACCTCGTCGCTCGCCGACTACCCGCAGGAGGCGCGCGCCTTCGAGCTCGACCGCACCGCGGACGGCGGCCTCGTCCTGCAGACGTGGACCGTCGACCACGACCCGTCCGACCGGCTCGCGGAGATCTCGCGGGGGCTGGCGTACCTCGACTTCCAGGGCGGCCGGGTGCAGCACTTCGCGGGGACGCGGCTCGACCGGAACGTGCGGCTCTACGTGCGCTAGCCCTCGCGGAGCCAGGTGACGACCGGCCCTCGGGTGGCGAGGCGCGTCGCCCAGAGCACCGTGACCGCGGCTCCGGCGAGCAGACCGGCGGCGGTGATCGCGACCGCAGCGGCGGTGGGCTGGAGCGAGAGCAAGACGTAGCTCGCGGCGAGCCGCGAGACGGCGGGGCCGACGAGCCAGCGCTCGGCGAGGACCCCGACCACGATCGCCGCGAGGACGACCGGCGCGGCGGCCGCCGCGACGACGCTGCCGAGCTGCCACGGCGCCCCGCCGAGCGCCCGCACGGTCGCGAGCCCGGCACGCCGCTCCTGCACCGTCAGCGCCAGCAGCTGCGCGATCGCGTAGAGGCAGACCAGTGCGTCGAGCACGGCCACCGTCCGCAGCAGCGCGACCAGCACCGAGATGAACCCGCTCGAGCGCGAGGCCCAGTCCTGAACCGACTGGCCGGCGATCCCGCGCGAGCTCGACACGCCGAAGCCTGCGGCCTCGGCCTCGCGCCGGACGGTCTCGGTGCTCACGCCCGGTCGCACCCGTACGGCGATCTCCGGCGACACGACGCCTCCCAGCCGCTGCGGCTGCGCGTAGGCGACCCGCCCCTGCCGCTCGAGCGCGCGCACGACTCCGACGACCCGGAAGCGCGCCTCGCGGCCGTCCGGCAGCTGCGCCGCGAGCGTCGCGCCCGGGTGGAGGTTCAGCACCTGCGCGAGGCCGAGCCCGACCTCGATCTCGCCGGGGCCGCGGATCCGCCGCCCTTCGGCGAGCGGCGGCGCCTCGAAGCGCGTGTGGTCGCCGGGGTAGGCGATCAGCGAGAAGAGCTCGCCGAGGTCGAACGAGTCCGCCGCGTTCACCTCGTAGCGAGGCGCGGCCGCCTCGACGCCCGGCAGGCGCGCCACGCGCGCGGTCTCGGAGGCGGGGGCCGCGACCGTCAACTGGTACCGCTTCCCCACCGCGACGGGGTTCCGGTCGAGGCGCAGGAGCAGCGTGGCGATCGAGAGGATCAGCAGGATCACGACCACGGCCGAGCCGAGCACGGCGACGCCGCCTGCCGTGCGCGCCGGCCGCGCCAGCGCCATCCGTAGACCGAGGCCCGCCGGGCCACCGCCGCCCGGGAGCCGCCGCGCGGAGCCGACGACGTCGCCGCGGCGCAAGGTCGCCGCCGCAGGCCCCCGCGTCGCCCGCCAGGCCGGCCAGGCCGAAGCCGCCGCGACGAGCGCGACCAGGCCGACGACCACCGCCACGAGCAACGGGACGACCGACGCACCCGGGCCGAGCTGGCTCAGGTTCCCGAGCACGCGGTCGAGGGGCGAGCGGACGGCGGCCCAGCCCGCGAGCACGCCCAGCGCCCCGGCGGGAAGCGCGACCGCGACCGCCTCGACGACGGCCGCGGCGACGACCGCGTGGGGCGGCGCGCCGAGCGCGCGCAGCAGTCCGAGCCCTTCGAGCCGCCGCTGCACCTCGGCGTTGGCCGAGGCCGCGAGCATCGTCGCGGCGACGACGAGCGCGATCAGGCAGAACGCGACCAGCAGCGCGATCACGATCCCCGCGGCCTGGCCGATCAGCACGCGCAACCCGGCCCGCGTCGTGAACCGCAGCCCCTCGACGCCGAACGCCGCCGAGCGCGCCTGCGCGAGCGTGACGTCGGCCAGCCGCGGGTTCACGAGCCAGAGCAGCACGGAGTTGACCTCGCCGGGCGCCGCACCCGTGATCGCGGCCGCCTCGCGGTACCCGGCCCAGACCCGCGGCTGACGCGCCAGCGGGTAGGCGACGTTGTCCGGCGCGACGGCCACGCCCACGACCCGCACCTCCGCGCCGCCGAGGTCGAGCGGCGAGCCGGGCCGCAGGTGCCACGAGCGCGCGAGCCCCTGCTCGACCACGGCCGCGCCGCGGCCGCGGAGGTCGCGTCCGGCGACGAGCGCGTACCCGCGCGGGCCGCCCGGCTGCAGCCCGATCACGGTCGCGTTCCCGTTGAAGCGGTCGGCCGAGCTGAGGTACACGCGCCCGACCTGGAGCCGGTACGAGGCGGCGCGCACGTTCGCGAGGCTCGAGACGACTCGCGCCACCGCCTCGCGGCGCTCGGGCTGGAAGGTCGCGAGGATGTCGGGCGTCCGCGCCCTCGAAGCCGTTCGGTCGAAGCCGGTCGCGAGCCCGTACGCGACGGTCACCGAGGCGCCCAGCATCGCACCGGCCGCGGCGATCCCGCCCGCCGCGAGCAGGACGCGCCCGCGTCGCACCCGCAGCCGGGCGAGCGCGTACGCGAGGACGGCCCTCACCGCAGCCGCCCGTCCTCGAGGCGCAGGACGCGGTCGGCGCGGCGGGTCGCCTCGCGCTCGTGCGTCACCAGCAGCACCGCGCGCCCCTCGTCGGCGATCGCGCGCAGCAGCGAGAGGACCAGCTCGCCCGACTCCGCGTCGAGATTCCCGGTCGGCTCGTCCGCGAGCACGAGCCGCGGGTCGTTCACGAGCGCGCGCGCGATGGCGAGCCGCTGCTGCTCGCCGCCCGAGAGCACCGCCGGGAGCCGCTCCGCCGCCTCGCCGAGCCCGAGGCGTGCGACGAGCTCGCGCCCGCGGTCGAGGGCCGGGCCGGAGCCGTCCAGACGCGCGGGCAGGAGGACGTTCTCGAGCCCCGTCAGCTCGGGCAGCAGGTGGAAGGCCTGGAAGACGAACCCGATTCGGTCCCGCCGCAGCGGAGCGAGCTCCCGCTCGGACGCCTCGTCGAGCCGCACGCCCGCGACCTCGACGACGCCGTCGTCGGCGCGGTCGAGCCCGCCGACCACGTTCAGCAGCGTCGACTTCCCGGACCCGGAGCGGCCGGTGATCGCCACGAGCTCGCCCGCGGAGACGTCGAGGTCGAGCCCGTCCAGCACGCGCAGCGCGGCCCGTCCCTCGCCGTGGACCTTGACGACGCCGCGCAGCCGCACGACCCCCATGGCACCAGAGTGCCAACCGTCGGCCCGCCGCAGTAGGATCGTCCGACGGGGTCGTGGCGACGGGAGGAGCCCAGATGGACGTGATCGCAGGGATCGACCAGGCTCGGGAGCGGTGGAACGTGCTCGAGCATCCGTTCTACACGCGCTGGGAGCAGGGCGAGCTGACGCTCGACGAGCTGGCCAGCTACGCCGGCGAGTACCGGCACGCGGTGGTCGCGCTCGCGCGCGCCGCCCGCACGGCCCGGCTGCACGCCGACGAGGAGGCCGCGCACATCGCGCTCTGGGACGAGTTCGCCTCCGCGCTCCCAGGCGACGAGGCGCACGAGCCGCTCCCACAGACGCGCTGTTGCGCGACGGCCTGGGCCGCAGCCGACGACGAGCTCGGCGCCGCGGCGATCCTGTACGCGATCGAGGCCGGGCAGCCGGCCGTCTCCGAGACGAAGCTCCGCGGCCTGGTCGAGCACTACGGGTTCCGCGACGACTCGCCCGCGGTCGAGTACTTCGCCGTCCACGGGGAGCGCGACCACGAGCACGCGGCCGAGGCGCGCACCGTGATCGAGGGCAGCGAGGACCCACGGCTGGTGCGCCTCGCCGAGGCGGCGCTCGCCGCCAACTGGGCGCTGCTCGACGGCGTCTCCGCCTAAGGCCTGAGAAACGACGAGGCCCGGCGGTGCCGGGCCTCGTCAAGTCACGCAGCGCGTCGTCGCGCTAGCGCTTGGTCGCCCTCTTGAGCATCCCCGAGATGGCGCCGTCCGGGTACGTGGACGTGTGGACGTTCACGTAGAAGAGACCCGGGTGCTGCACGATCTGCTTCACGATCCCGCGCGGCGCATCGACGCAGCCCTTGGCCGGGCCGACGAACGGCGACGGAAGCGTCAGCGGAACGGCGATCTGCCGCGCCTTGGCGCCCGTCCGGTAGTGGATGTGCGCCGCGGTCACATCGGCGAGGCCGGTCTCGGTGATCCTCCAGCAGATCCGGCCCTGGCCGACGTTCGACTGCGCCGTGAAGCTACCGGCGCCCGA
>DASSQK010000141.1:0-25151 GCA_035702555.1 Gaiellaceae bacterium
CTGCACGCGATCGAGGCCGCGACCCTCGTCGCGAGCGTCCGCGACCCGTCGGGGAAACCGGTCGTGTTCAAGCCGTGGTTCGGCGCCCTGGCGCACGCGATCTTCTTCCGCGCCGGCCCGCTCGACTATTTCCACACGCACGTCTGCGGCCCGGACACGCCCGGCTGCACCAGCGTGCTGGGCGGCGCGAGGGTCGTCGGGCGCCCCGCCGGTCCCGGGAAACTGAACGTCGGCGTGCTGCTGCCCGTCGCGGGCACGTGGCGCCTGTTCCTGCAGTTCCGCGACCGCGGCCGCATCGTCACCGCGCCGTTTACGCTGAAGGTTCGGTGAAGGCCCGCCTCCTGCTCTGGCCGTTCGCGGTCGCGCTGCTCGTGCTCACCGCGCGGACACTCGCCTACGCGCTCGCGCCGAGCCCGCTCGCCCGCGCGCTCGGGCGCTCCGCGGGCGGGCCCGGGCTCGTAACCGTCACGCTGGTCTCGCTCGGCCTCGCCGTCACCGCCTCGGTGCTCGTCGTCTGGCTCGCCTCCCTCGGCGTCCGCGAGCGCGCGCGCCTTCGGCCCGAGCGCGTCGCGCCGGCGATCCGGCTGCGGCGCGCGGCCCGCCGCACGGTCGCGCTCTACATCGCCAGCTCGCTCGCCTTCGCGCTGTTCGAGTCGTACCTGCACTGGCGGGCCGGTCTCGGCTTCCACGGCCTCTCGTGCCTCGTCGGCCCGGTGCACCGGAACGCGATCCCGCTGCTGGCCGCGCTCTCCCTGCTGGCGGCCGCGCTGGCGGAGGCCGCCGGCCACGTGCTCGCGTGGATGCGCGCGGTCGCGCGGGAGCTGCGCCGCCGCCAGCTCGTCGCGCTTCCGCACCCGCCCCGCTTCGCGGCGCCCCCCGCGCCGCTCGTGCGCGCCGTCTCCGCGCGCCCGCGGTCTCGCGCGCCGCCGCTGCCGGCCTGACCCGGACCGGCAACGCGAAAGGAGACCTATGAGAACCGCGCTGCTCGCCGCTGCGGCGGCCGCAGTCAGCCTCGTGCTCGCGAGCCCCGCGCTCGCGCACGCGATCATGAGCCCACCCGTCGCCCAGGCGAAGGTGGACCAGCAGTTCACGCTCTCCGTCCCGACCGAGGAGGAGGGCGCGACGACGACCGAGATCGAGCTGACCGTCCCCGACGGCCTCTCGGTCGACTCCTTCGAGCCCAGCCCCGGCTGGCGGCGCACCGAGCAGGCCGCCGGCTCCGGCGAGGAGCGCGTGATCCGGAAGGTCACGTGGAGCGGCGGCAAGGTTCCGACGGGTGAGGACGCCGTCTTCCGCTTCAACGGGAGCCTCGCCTCCGCGAAGACCTTCTCCGTCTCGGTGCGGCAGACGTACTCGAACGGCAAGGTCGTCGACTGGAGCGGCGACGAGAGCTCCGACACGCCGGCGCCGCAGGTCGAGGGCGTCTCGTCGCTCGGCGGCGGCTCGAGCTCGACCCTGGCGATCGTCGCGCTCGTGGTCGCGGCCGTCGCCGTCCTGATCGCGGTCGTCGGGCTGGTGGCGAAGGGGCGGCCGGTGGCGTGAGGCGCGCCGCCCTCGCCGGGATCGTCCTCGCGGCGGCGCTCGCGCTGCCGGCCTCGGCGTGGGCGCACGCCGCGCTGCTGCAGACGGTCCCGCAGGCGAGCCGCACGACCAACGTCGCGCCGACGGAGGTGCGGCTGCGCTACAGCGAGCCGGTCGAGCCGCGGTTCGCGATCGTCTCCGTCACTGACGCGGCGGGGCAGCAGGTGACCGACGGCGACCCGGCCGCGGCCCCCGGCTCGCCGCAGACGCTGGTCACGCCGCTGAAGCGCGTGCCCGAGGGGTGGTACCTCGTCTTCTGGCGGGTGATCTCGGCCGACGGGCACCCGGTGCGCGGCGCGTTCACCTTCGCGGTCGGGCCGAACCCGGGGCCGCCACCGCAGTTCCAGGTGCCGTCGCTGAGCGAGACGGCGACGACGACGCAGCTGCTCGTCTCGCGCTGGGCCGTGTTCCTGACGCTGCTCGCCGCAGTCGGCCTGTTCGTGCTGCGGACGCTGATCGCCCGCCCGGTGGTGCGGGTCGTCCGCGGCTGCTCGCTGCGGGCGCTGAACCTCGCCTTCGGCGTCGCCCTTGTCGCCGCCCTCGTCGCGACGCCCGTCTACGTCCTGCTCGCGACCGCCCAGTTCACGCTGCGCTCCTTCTGGGACCTCGGCGACGTCGTCCCGGCCGCGCGCTCGTCCTCGTTCGGGCGCGACTTCCTCGACCTCGAGCTCGTCCTCGCACTGTTCGGGGCAGCCGGGGCGGCCGCGCTGTTCGTCGACCGGCCCGAGCGCGAGGTTCGCTCGGTCGCCGAGCTGCTCGCGCTCCCGGCGGCGCTCACGGCCGGCGCAGCGGCGCTGGTGCTCCCCGCGCTCGCCGGCCACGCGGGACAGAAGACGCCCCGAGGGCTCTCGCTACCCCTCGACGTTGCGCACCTGGCCGCGGCTTCGATCTGGCTCGGCGGGCTGATCGGCCTCGTCGTCTTCTGGCTCTCGGCCGGGCGCGCCGGGCGCGCCGCCGCCCTCGCCTACGTCGTCCCGCGCTTCTCCGCCATCGCCTTCGGCTCCGTCCTCCTGCTGATCGGCACCGGGATCGGCCAGGCGCTCGAGTGGCTGCCGACCTTCGCGACGCTCTGGCAGACCTCGTACGGCCAGGCGCTCCTCTGGAAGATCGGCCTGCTCGCGGCCGCGCTCGTGCTCGCGGCCGTGAACCTCGCGCGGACGAAGCCGCGGCTCCAGTCCGGCGACGCGTCGGCGCCGCTGCTCCTGCGCCGGCTCGTGCAGGGCGAGATCCTCTTCGTCGTGGCGGCGCTCTTCGCGGCCGGCGTGCTGGCAAGCCTGGCCCCGCCCTCGAGCGCGCTGGCACGCGTGCAGGACGTCGAGGCGCGGGTCGGCCCGGGACCGGTCTCCGAGGTCGTGAAGAAGGGCCCGTACACGGTGCGGGTACGCGTGAGCCCGAACCGGGCGGCGATCCCGAACGCCTTCACCGTCGAGGTGAGCCGCAACGGCAAGCCCGTTCCCGGCGCCCAGGTGATCACGAAGTTCGACATGCTCGACATGGAGATGGGCGAGCAGAGCTACCGCTTCCGCGAGGTGCGGCCCGGCGTCTTCTCGCGCTCGGCGCCGGCGCTCGTGATGGTCGGCCACTGGGGGCTCGTCTTCGAGGTGGCGCCGCCCGGCGCGAAGCCGTTCGTGATCACGCTGCTCGACAAGGCGGGCGGATGAGGACTCGACTCGCACTCGCGCTCGGCGCCGTCGCGGCTGCGGCCGGGGCGTGGCTGGTCGTGATCGACGCGCTACGACGGACGCTGTAGCCGGATCGTCCACGGCTCGATCGACTCGACCACGAGATGCGTCTCGCTCCACGGGTCGAGCGCGAGCCGCGCCCGGATCGCGTCCTCGGACTCGGCCTCGACCGCGTGCACGACCTTGTTCCCGTCGCCCACGGGGCCGCCGAGCACGATGAAGCCGTCGTCGACGAGCGCGTCCATGAAGACCGCGTGCTCGTCCCAGCGCGCCTGCTCCTCGAGCGGCCTGCCCGCCAGCCACTCGGGCCCGGACTGGCGGAGCACGAGGTGGAACATCGGCATGGCGGGAGTTCTACCTCGGCGGCCGGATCTGCAGCCGCCGGTTGAACTCCGTGTAGTCGTGCGTCATGAAGTGCGCGGCCGCGGTCATGCGCAGCCGCAGCGGGCGGTAGGTCGCGCGGTCGATCCACGTCGTGAACCAGGCGGGCGTGCTCGGGTTGGCGAACGAGACGACCCAGACCGGCCGGCCGCCGACGCTCGACGTGCCGAGCACGTACGCGTTCGTCGCCCGCGAGCCCCAGGCGGGTTGCGGGACGCGCAGCGCCGGGAGCTGCTGCGACCGCCGCCACGGCTTGCCGGGGCCGTCGCGGTCCCAGCGCCGCTCGCCGAGCACGACCGCCGAGGCGCCGTCGCGGATCCGGTACTCGACCTCGTCGGGCGCCTGCAGCTTCCAGGTGGTGAGCAGCCCGCCCTTCGGCCCGGAGCGCAGCGACTCCACGTAGACGAGGCTCTTCAGCGCGCGCGTCGCGCGCGCCGCGCGGGCGACGATGGCGGCGCCCGGTCGTGGTCGTGCAGGGATCCGGAAGACCACGGGCCGGCTCCCGCTCTGCCGCACTACGACGCGGCTCGAGCGCGGGACGCGCGCCGAGTAGCAGCCCGGCCCGCAGGCGCGCGCCGGCACGACGCGGCCGTCGGCGGCGAACGAGACCGTGAGGCCCTGAAGCGGCCCGCCCGTCGGAGAGAGCACCGTCGCGGTCAGCTTCCCCGGGGTGACCGCGAGCGCGACCGCCCGCGACCCGGACTCCCCGCCGAGCACGAGCGCGCCGCGCGGCGGCGGAGGCGGGTTCTCGACTCCCACCGTCAGCGCTTGCTTCGAGACCGACCCGCCGGAACACGCCGTCGCGCCCGCGGCGAGCGCCACGGCGCCGGCAAGCAGCGGCCTCCACACGTGGAGAACGCTAGCTAGTGCCGTGCGCCGAGGGTCGCAGCTACTCGAACCTTCGGCGCGCGGTGCTCGATCGACGTGCGGGGCAAGCTGGCCTTTGTCCGCGGGGTCACCGGCCGCGCCGCGACGATCGGCGGTGGGCGGTACTTCCCGGAGGCGCGAGTGCACACGGCCTTGCTGCGCACGTCGATCTTCAACCCGGAACACGGCGCGGTCGAAGCGTGGTACCGGCAGACCAAGGATCCCGAGCCGTTCGTGGACAACCCGCACCGGATCCTGGGCGGCCCGTACGACCTCGGCTCGGGCGACGTGAGCCTCTACGCCCAGGATGCAAACGACTCGGGCGACCCGCGGCTGCACTTCGTCGTCTTCTTCGGACGGAACCTGCCCAACCCGAGGTACGTCGAGGCCCGCTCGGTGGCGGACCGCCAGCGCGGCTATCCGGTCTCGGGGCTGAACGGGCGCTGGATCCACCTCGCCGGGGTCTGGGACCGGAAAGGGATCGAAGGCAGCAACGACACCGTGCGCCTCTACGTCAACGGTGCGGTCGTCGCGGTCTCGCACCGCGACGACTGGGGCACGAGGACGTGCTCGATGCGCAAGGAGGGCTGCCTCTCGACGTCGCCGGATGCAACGACACGTGCCGGCGCACCTTCGCGGTCGACGAGCTCAAGGTCTGGAACTACGCGAAGACCGCTTACCCGGCGCAACGCCGAGGTCCGAACACCACGCCTCGATAGGCAAACCGCCGGTCAAATTGCGCGCTTGAGCCGTTCGTCGGTCGAGACGACCACGAAGCTGTCACACCGGATCAGGCGGCTGAACTCCGGCAGCTCGTGGCCGGGCGCAAGCAGCAGCCGCCCCGGCTCCCTCCGCGCCTCCTCGTAGACGCACCGCGGAAGCGTGATGACCTCGGCGCATGCGCTCCGTCCGCACTGGCACGCGATCTCGACAACCGAACCGTCGCCCTCGCCCATGTTCTGCTCCTCTCCGTCTCGCAGTTTCTCCATCGCTGCCCACTGGACCAGGCGGCGGTTTCAGGTGGGGAGCAAACGGGCTGCAACGGGCGGTGATGCGCATGCGGTCGCCGCCGAGCAGGACGGAAAGGTCGCTCGGAGGCGGGTTCAGACCGCCTCGCGCCGCCTGGCTGCGCCTGCGGCGTGGGCGGCGATGTCACCAAAGACGGCGAGGACGACGAAGATCCACTCCCAACCGTTGACACCTCGCCCGTTGGTGTTCCAGAGGATCACGTAGATGAGCGTCGTGAGAGGCAGGAAGATGATCCCGAGGATCGGCCAGATGATCGGACCGAAAGCGCGGTCGACCCAGGGCGTGAAGATCCAGGTCAGCGCAAGCGCGAGCCGCGGCGAGAAGAGCGCGATCAATACGACGAGGCAGCCCACCTAGGTGTGTCTCCTTTTGCGCTGATAGGGACAGACGGTCTCGGCCGCTGATTTAAGCGCGGGGTGCGGACGGAACCGCGCGCGGTGCGCACGGGACGCTCCGGCACCGGTCGCGCGCCGACCGCGGAACTCCTGAGCGGGCAGCGGCCAAGTGGAGATGTGACTCGCAAGACGCGATCACAAGTCGACGCGAGAAAGGAGATGCGATGTCCAAGCTCGGTCTCATCGCAGTCCTCATCGCCGCCCTCGCAGCCCCGGCAAGCGCGGCGACCCAGGGAGCGCGTCGGGCACACCAGGCTCGTGCTCGGACGTCCTGCCCTCAGGCCGTGGTCTTCCTGCCCGGAAGGAGCTATGGCATGTGCGGCAATCGTTACGTCGTTCGCAACCCGGAGACCGGCACGCTCGAACAGGTCGGCTTCTGGACGCTGCAGCACCTGAACGACCAGCATCTGGCGGATCGCCCCTAGGGGGATGGGGCGCGTAGCGGCCGCGCGGCGAGCCATCTGATTTCCGCCGCGCGGCCGCTTTCCAGGGTCGGAGAACTCTTGCCCGAGCGATGGAACTTTCGAGCCGCGCGGGGCCAATGCGTTGTGAAGGCCGGATCATCGGCCGAGATGCGAGAGGAGATGGGATGTTCTACTACCACACGGAAGCGCAGCGCCAGCTGCTCCGTGAGCACGTGGATCAGCTGGCCACTGACATGCGCCGCACCCCTGACCCGGCAGCTGCCGGTGCCGATGGGGATCACCGAACCTTCCGCGACAAGCACCTGCTGCTGAACGTCAGGCGCGCGCGGTACCTCGCGCGGCTCCGCGCGCTCGCATACCACTAGGAACGCGAGCGGGAGCAGCCTTGACAGCGCCCTCGGTGCAGCGCGAGGCTCGATGGAACTTTTCGGACCCCGTCGGCCAAACAGGGATGCAATGGAAGGGCTGACACCTGCTTCGGGGCAGTACCCGAGCGACGCGGCGGCGATCGCGCTCTCGCTGAACGAGCCCGCGGCCTTTGCAGCCGTCTTCGAGCGCCACTTCCCCCTGGTTCACCGCTTCCTCTGCGCCCGAGCGGGGGTCGACCCCGCCGCCGATCTGGCCTCCGAGACGTTCGCGATCGCCTTTCGCCGTCGCGCCGACTACGACCTCGGGCGGCCAGATGCGCGCCCGTGGCTGATCGGCATCGCCGTGAACCTGGCCCGTCAGGCTCGCCGCAGTGAGCGCCGGCTGAACCGCGCACTGGCTCGCCTGGCGGGCGAGCGCACTCTTCCCCAGGAGAGCCCGGAAGCGCGGCTCGAGCCACGCGGAAACATCACGACGCTCCGTGAGGTACTGGCCGAGCTTTCCCAGGACGATCGAGACCTGCTCCTGTTGTTTGCCTGCTTGGAGTTCAGCTACGAACAGATTGCGGAGACGATGTCGTTGCCGATCGGCACCGTGCGCTCCCGCATCAACCGTCTACGAGGCAAGTTGCGCGGCCGTCTGACCGGAGCCGCCGGAGAGGCAGGGGTCTGATGTCGAGCGAGTTCACCGTCTTGCGCGAGGCGTGGCTGGCGCTTGATGCGCCGAGCGAGGAGGTGCGCGAAGGCGCACGAGCGCGACTGTTCGAGGAGATCGCGAGCGAGGAGTCAGAGCAGCGACTCGGTCGCACGAGTGACCAGCAGGTGCGGCAAGGCGGGTTCCGGCGACGCTCGCGGCTCGCCCTGGTCGTCGTGCTCGGCCTGCTGCTGGTCTTGATCTGGGCGACGCTGACGCTTGCCTTTGGCTGGCACGTCATCTTCGGCGGCACGCCGAAGGTCCCGCACAACTCGGCGATCTACAAGGACTTCGACAGCCTGGACGTCGGTGCGCCGGCGGGAATGGCGAGCGGCGTGATTCCCAACGAGACACGGCGGGTTGCAACCTACGACGGCATCCCGCTCTGGGTGGCTCCGACGAGAGCAGGCGGCTATTGCTCGATGATGGCGGGGTCCGGGGGCTGCGATCGCGAGGGGACCGTTCCGCTCAACGTCACCTACATGAGCTCTGGAGCGCCGGTTGGGGGCGGTACCCCAGAGGCGGACCTCGGCTACCTGCGTGAGCTCCACGGCGCCGTGAACCCACGCTGGTCCGGCGCCGTCGAGGTGCGCTTCGGAGACGGCACAGCCGTCCGGCCGCAGATCGTGTGGATCTCCAAACCGATCTCACAGGGCTTCTTCTACGTGCCGATCGGCGATGATCATCGCCGCGCCGGACATCGGCTGCAGAAGGTCGTCGCGCTCGACGCCGACGGGAACGTCGTGGCGGAGGACTCCTCGATGTCGCAGGGCCAACAGCCTTCCGACAGACCGCCGGCGGGAGCTGTGGTCGACAAGGCGGAGCAGGTGGCGAGCATCGAGACACCAGACGGCAAGGCGGTGCTCTGGCGCGCGCCGAGCCGCTTCGACTCGAGCTGCACCTGGCTTGCTCTCGCCGGGCGGGTCTACGGTGGCGAATGTTCGTTCAGCGGCTATCCATCCACGGCACGGGTGGTGCTGGTACGACGCGGGAACGAGCTCCTTCTCGTCTCCGGCGTCGGGTTCACGAGCTCGGGCTTGCTCACGCTCGGCTTCGCAGACGGACAGCAATTGCGGCTCACGGCCGACGGCGAGGGCGATCTCCTGCGCTCGCTCCCTGCGGCGCTGCGAACCAGCGGGATGCCGACGACCTTCTCGGCTGTCGACGTGGGCGGACGAAAGCTGCCATTCGTCGTCGAAGCCGCCGGGTGAGCCACGTCACAAGGACCCTTCGCGGGGTCAAGGTGGGTGACGCCGGCTATAGAACGCCCGGTAGTCGCGTGGCTTGATGAACGCGGCCCGTCCTTTTGTGGCGGTCTCAGCCCTCCGCCGGCCGGCGCGACGACGAGGCCGAAGCTCTCATCGCAGCGTCATGGTGGTGACGGGCCGTTCGACCTTCGGCGTTGAGCACGTCGAGCATGTTCGCCTCGTCGGGAAAGCGCATCCGAGCCTGGTGCTGCTTCCACGGATCATGCGCGTACTTGCGATACCAACTCGACCCCGGCTTCGCCAGCCGGATCGCACCGATCAGCGCGAACCAGCCGATCAGCAGCCCGACGCCGCCGAACCAGGGCTTGCCCTTCTGGAAGCAGATGACAACGCAGGCGATGTGCCCGAGCACGAACAGAATGGCGAGCAGGATGAGCACGTCGATCGATTCCTTTCTCGTGGGTTGCGGCGCCCGAGCGACTAGCGCACGAGGTAGCGGCTACATGAGCGGGCGTGATTCGCGGCGCGGTCCCAGGCCTTGACGCAGGCGCGGTAGACGCCGGTCGGCAGGAACCGCGGCAGCGCCGAGCGGGTGAAGAGGGTGAACGGCCGGCGCCAGCTGGTGTGCGTCCACCCGAAGATGCCTTGGTAGAGGACGTGGCCGCGGAAGGAGAGCGTGGCGTAGAACCGCACTGAGCCGCGGTCGTCGGCGGCCCGCACCTTGATGAACGCGTGTTGGCCGCGGCGGGCAGAGCCGGCGAAGACCTTCACCCGCGGCTTGACGCGGTCGGGCTGGCAGGCGTCGCCCTTGCCGTCGTGATTGGAGTCGCGCTGGTCGGGGTTGGCGCGGAAGGGACAGTTGTCCTTCGCGTCGGGAATGCCGTCCCCGTCGCTGTCGCGCGGCTGCACCGCGATGAAATGGAAGGTCTGGCTGTACACGATTCCCGCCGAGGTCGTCAGCCCGACGCGCCAGTACCAGACGCTCCCGAGCGGAGGTCCGTAGACCGCGTGGGGCTGAATCGACGTCCAGCAGTTGGGGTCGGTCGGGCAGAAGTTGGTGTCGACGGTGGCGTTCTGCGTGAACGTGGGATCGGTGGCGATCTCGAAGCGGACGACCGTGCTCTCCGGCTGCGCCCAGGCGACGTGCCAGGTGAACGTCGGGTAGGAGTCGGTCGAGCTCACGATCGTCGCCCCGTTCGGCGGGCTCAGCAGCGTGATTGTCGGCGCGCCCGCCGCAGACGAGGCGGGAGCAGCGGCGAGGACGAGCGCCGAGACGGCGGCGACGAGTACTGCTCGAAACACATAACGATCGTCGCCCGATCTACCCGTGCCGGTCTATGCCCCTTCCGGGGGGACACTCCCAGCCGAAGGTCGGGTCGCCACTTCAAGAAAGCTAGCCCGAGGGCTGCGCGATTGAGCGCGCTCTGCGCCCAACCCGAGCCAGAGGCCGAACCAGAGGATGTGGATGTGGACGAACCACATCGAGCCGGCGAACGTGGTGATCTGATCCGCGATTCGTCACGTAGCCACCTTCGTGGGTGCAGTCCCACGAGTATCGACCATCACCTCTCCACAGGAGCGCCTTTTCGAGAGCATCACCGGCGCCCGCCTCGGACGGTCCTACGGAGGCTTTGCGCCGCCGCCGTGACCACGGCCGGCGGCAGCAGCCACCACGCGGAGATCCCTTCCTGGACTAGACCCCACGTCGCCAGGAGCGCGACGCCGATCACGGCCGCGACGGTCCAGTCGTCGCCGACGACGTAGTCGACCCAGAAGAGAACGAACGCCCGGATCCATCGCCAGAGGATCATCGGCCGAACCCCGCCGGCGCCGGCTCTCCCGTCTCGAGGCGCGGCCGGATCCGGCGGCGCCAGGACGACGTGGCGCGGACCAGGAGCAGCGCTGCGCCCACGTAGAAGGCGGCAAGCCCCACGAGCGCCACGTCTCCGCCGGGCCAGCCCACCTCTAGGCCTTCACCGGCCCAGAACGTCCCGAAGGTGACCAATGCCGAACCGACGAACAGCTGAAGCGCCCTCCGCGGAATGCGCGCGACCCAGCGGTAGCTCGCGAGCCCGATAGCACCGACGATGACGACCGAGGCCGCGGCCCCGATCACCGCGGAACCGAAGGCCTGCGACGCCGCACCGAACGCGACCACGATCACGGCGACCTCGAGCCCCTCCAGCGAGACGCCCTTGAACGAGAGCACGAAGCCCTTCCAATCGAAGCCCGCGGGCACGTCGTCGTCGACGTGCTCTTCGCCGCTACCGGTGGCCCAGCCGTCGCGCGAGACGGCGAGGATTCCCTTCCGCAGCCACTGTGAGCCGAACGGGAGCAGGAGCGCCCCGACGACGAGTCGCAGCGGCCGGAGCGGCACGTCCTGCAGCGCCGTGCCCAGCGCAGCGATCAGGACCGCGAGCAGCACCAACGCCGCGCCGGCTCCGAGGGCCGCTGCGCGCCACGACCGAGTGACGCCGACGGCGACGACGATGGCAACCATCTCGATCACCTCGATCGTGGCGGCGAGAAATGTGGAGACGAGGACGCTGACGTTCATGTCGCGCAGCCTTGGCAGGTGCCCTGCAGGCACGACGATGACAGGGACGCGGCTTCGCTGCGTACTATCACGCTCGAGAGGAACATGAGCCTGCTCGAACGCATCCGCCGGCTGCTGAGAACACCGGAGCCAGATCACCCTCTCACCGAGGAGGAGCGCGAGGAGCACCTGCCCGTGACGGCGTTTGACGCGCGGGCTTCTTTCGAGCAGGACTACGTCGGAAGAGACATCGATCCGGACGAGCCCCGGTCGGGTCGCTTCTAGCGCAAGCGCCGCGCTGGGAGCCGGCGCCGTGCCAGTACCATCGCCGAATGAGCCCGGTTCGGCCAACGGTGCAAGTCGTCGGCCGCCGGATGGACGCAGAGCACTACCGGCTCCGCGACTTTCTCACCCGGACTGCGCAGCCGTACGACTGGTACGAGGCGGGGTCGGCCGACGCCGATCGCTTGCTGGCGCAGCTCGGGCTCGGTGACGCGGCCTTGCCGGTGCTTGTCGACGGAACAGAGACGTATGCGGGCGCCAGCGTCGAGTCCATCATGACCGCCTGGGGTGGCAACCGTCCCGCGAGCAAGAAGCACTACGACTTCGTTGTGATCGGCGCGGGGCCGGCTGGGCTCGCGGCCGCCGTATATGCGGCCTCGGACGGGCTCTCGACGCTCGTCTGCGACGCCGACGTACCGGGCGGGCAAGCCTCCTACGCCACGATGATCGAGAACTTCTTCGGCTTTCCCGACGGGATCGGGGGCGCGGAGCTCGCTCGGCTGGCGGGTCGTCAGGCGGAGGGATTCGGCGCCGAGCTGCTGCTCATGCGCGGCGTACGCGGAAGCCGGATGAACGGGCTCGACGAGCCGGTCGGGTTGATCCTCGACGACGACTCGGAGGTGACGGCGTCCGTCGTCCTGGCCGCTCCGGGCATCGACTGGACACGGCTCGACCTCGAGGGCATCGACGATCTCGTCGGCGACGGGGTCTACTACGGCGCGGGCCGGAGCGAAGCCGCCCAGTGCGCCGGCCAGGAGGTCGTGGTGGTCGGCGCGGGGAACTCCGCCGGTCAGGCCGTTCTCAACTTCGCGAACCAGACGGCGCGCGTGACGATGCTGGTGCGGGGCGACCGGCTCAGCAAGAGCATGTCCGCCTACCTGATCGAGCGAATCGACGCACATCCGCTCATCGACGTCCACCTCGAGACCCAGCTGACCGAGCTGCACGCGAGCGACGGTCAGCTCACCGGAGTGACGTTCGCCGACTCGAGCGGCGCGTCGGAAACGCGCACGGCGGACGGCGTCTTCCTCTGCATCGGCGGCGATCCGCACACCGAGTGGTGCTCACGAGAGCACGTGCTCACCGACGATCGTGGCTACATCCTCACCGGGCCGGACCTGCGCGGTCAGGCGGGCCTTCCTGACTGCTGGCCGCTCGACCGCGACCCGCTCGCACTGGAGACCAGTCGTGTCGGGCTTTTTGCCGCGGGCGACGTGCGGCACGGCTCGACCAAGCGGGTCGCAGCGGCCGTCGGCGAGGGGTCGATGGTCTCGTCGCTCATCTTCAGCCGCCTTGGCGAGCTCGGTGTCACCTACTGAAGGGGAAGGAGAGGCCATGTCCGCGAGCCCGATCTGCACCCATCTCGACCAGATCGAGGTGACCGAGCTGCCGGACTCGATCGAAGGGTGCGAGGAGTGCCTGAAGATCGGCAGTGGCTGGGTTCACCTGCGCATGTGCATGACCTGCGGGAAGATCGGCTGCTGCGACTCGTCGCCGAACCGGCACGCAACGGCCCACGCGGGCGAGAGCGGGCACCCGATCATCCGCTCGGCCGAGCCCGGCGAGGACTGGAGCTGGTGCTACATCGACGAGGTCGCCTTCGCGGCCACGCGGTCGTAGCCCTTTGTCACGGACCGGGCTCACCGGCTGAGAACCGCAGGCGACCGGCCGGCCGTCCACCCAGCGACGGCGGGCCGGCATGTCACTTTCCAGCGGGGCGATCCCCGCGCGCTGTACCGGGCCCGGTGCCTAGGTCCTGGCGAAGAAATCGACGAGTAGTCCTTGCACGGACAGCGCAACGCGCTCGACTCCGCCTACGCGCTCGACGTCGACCTCGACTACTCGATCCCCGGGAACGCGCCGGAGCGCTGGCTCGCCGAGGGGTCGCGATGCCTCGGCCACGATCGACGCCGCCAACAGCGGCTTCGGCAAGAACGACGGGGACAACGAGATCACGGGCCTGCACGTCTCCGACGGCGACCCGTCGGTGCGCGGCGTGCTCGGAGCCAAGGCGCCGAAGCTCTGGCGCGACGGCTGTGCTGGTTCTACACCCAGCAACACGGCGACAACCCGACCTACGAGGTCGTGCCGGCGCCCTGATCAGGAGAGCTTCCGCATCCCCGCCGCCAGGGCCGCGGGGATGCGGAATCGGCCGGGGACCCGCGCCACGCGGGTCCCCGGCGTGTCGTCGGCACTTCAAGAAAGCTAGCGGGGCCGGTTGGTAGCGTCAGCGGCGAGGTGGTCTTCAAGCAGCTCGTGGACGACGATCTCGGCTGCGCGTCCTACCTGATCGGCGACGAGGCGGCCGGGGAGGCCGTCGTCGTCGACCCCGCGTACGCGATCGAGCGCTACCTCGAGGCCGCCGACGCGGAGGGGCTGCGGATCGTGCGCGTCCTCGAGACGCACAACCACGCCGACCACGTCTCGGGGCACGGGCGGCTCGCGCTCGAGCACGACGTGTCCGTCGCGATCCACGAGCTCGCCGACGTCGCCTACCCGTGCGAGACGCTGGCCGACGGCGACGAGGTGCTCGTCGGCTCGATCCCGATCCGCGTGCTGCACACGCCCGGGCACCGCCCCGAGCACTGCTGCTTCCTCGTCGAGGGCCACCTGCTCACCGGCGACTCGCTGCTGATCGGCGACGCCGCGCGGCCCGACCTCGCGGTCGAGGCGCGTGAGGGCGCCGAGGATCTCTTTCACTCGCTCGAGCGCCTGGCGGGGCTACCCGAGGACACCGAGATCGACCCGGGCCACACCGGCGGTTCGCTCTGCGGCGCCGGGCTCAGCCGTGAGCGCGTCTCGACGCTGCGGATGGAGAAGCTCTCGAACCAGGCGCTGGCGATTCACGACGTGCACGAGTTCGTCGCGCACTCGGCCGGGATCGCGGCGCCGCGGCCGCCGACGGTCGAGCGCGTCGTCGCCCTCAACCGCGGCCCGTTCCTCGCCGCGCAGCCGCCGCTCGATCGACTCGACGGCGTGCACGGGCAGCTGCTCGACGTGCGCCCGGCCGCGGAGTTCGCGGCGGGCCATGCGCACGGGGCGGTGAACGTCCCGCTCGACGGCGGCTCGGTGGGTACGAAGGCGGGCTTCGTCCTCGACCACGACACCCCGATCACGATCCACGCGCGCACGGCCGAGGAGGCAGAGGACGCAGCGCGGCGCCTCTACGCGGTCGGGCTGCTGGAGGTCGCCGGCCGGGTCGACGGCATCGAGGCGCCCGAGCGGATCGAGCCGGTCGGGATCGAGGAGCTCGAGGCGCTGCTGGAGCGCGACGCGGTCGAGGTGGTCGACGTCCGCGAGAAGGACGAGCGCGACGAGGGCTACATCCCGGGCACCAGGCACATCCCGTACCGCCTCGTGCGCGCCTACCGGGACGAGCTCGACGGCCGCCCGGTCGTGACGATCTGCACCACGGGCGCGCGGGCGGGCGTGGCCGCGAGCGTGCTGGCCGCCGAGGGCGTGGACGCGCGCCCCGTCCTCGACGGCGGGATCGAGGACTGGCAGGAGCGCGGCCACCCGCTGACGGCGTTCCGCCGCTGCGGCTCAGGCTGACTCGGCGAGCAACGACTCGGCCTGGGCCGTCCAGGCGGTCGCGCCGAGCCGTGCGAAGGCGGGCAGCGCGAGGCCGAGCTCCCTGTCGGCCGCGGGGCGGTTCCCGGTCGCCAGGAACGCCTCGGCCGACTTCATCCGCGCGAACGCCTCGTCGGGCACCGAGCCGATCTCCGCGAAGAGCTCCGCGGCCTCCACGAGCTCGCCGGAGGCCACCCGCCGCGCCGCCTCGTGCCAGGGCGTGATCGAGCGCGACTCCGCCTCGAGCGCGGCGAGCACCTCGTCGGCGCGGCCGAGTCGCGTGAAGACCCACGGCGCGACCGAGAGCTCGTGCGGCTGGCGGATTCCCCCCGATCGCCATGCGGCGACCAGCTCGTCCGCCACCGCGTCCGCCGCGGCGGTCTCCCCGACCGCCAGCGCAGCCTGCGCCTCGAACGCGAGCGAGGAGTTGACCGTCTGCGGGTCCTTCGTCGGACGTGCGACGGCGGCTGCGCGCTGCGCCTCCTCCCAGGCGGCGGCCTCGTCGCCCCGCGCGACTCCGATCGCGGCGACGAGCGAGCGGCACATGCCCTCCATGTAGTGGCCGGCCCCGGAGCTCTCGATCTCCCGCAGGTAGTGCTCCGCCATCGCCACGGCCTCGTCCCAGCGGCCGTCCCAGTAGCAATGCAGCACCTCCTCGGCCTCCTGCCAGCGGACGAAGCTCCACACGCCGAGACGGCGCGCGAGCTCCAGCGAGCGGTCGTGGAGTGGGCGCGCGCGCCGAAGGTCACCGAGGACGACATTCATCCACGTCAGGTTGGCGAGGGCGGCGATCTCTTCGTGCGAGTGCGCCGCGGCCGCGATCTCGACGGCCTGCTCGAGGTCCTGCAGGCCACGGCGGTCGTCGTTCGCGACCCGTGCGACGCCGATCGTGTTCAGGTTGCGGGCCCGCGCCGACGGGAGGTCGAGCTCTTCCGCCAGGCGCAGCGACTCGAAGGCCATCTCGATGCCGCGGTCGAAGTCCTCGGCCATCACCACGACGCGCGCGAGCTCCTGGAGCACGTAGGCCTTCTCGCTCGAGCCCGGACGCCCTTCCACGAGCTCGCGGGCGTGCTCGAGGTACCCGAGCGCCCTGTCGCGATCGGCGCGGTTCATCCAGATGCTTCCGAGCCGAGCCTGGGCCTCGGCCGCCGCCTCGGTGCGGCCCTCCCGGAGGAGACCCTCGCTCGCCTCGAGCAGCACCGCGTCGTCCAGCCCGCTGTCGTCGGCGCGGGTCCTCGCGTACGCAAGCAGCAGCTCCGGCCGCTCGGCTGCGTCCGGCGGCGTGAGCGCAAGAGCGGCTTCGTACAGCCGGGCCGCGGCCGGGAAGGCACCGAGCGCGAGCGCGCGGCTCCCCGCGTCGCGCGCCGCCCGCCGCGCGCGCTCCGTGAGCTCGTGGGCCGGCTCCGCGCCGGCTTCACGGGTCAGGCGCACCGCCTCGAGGTAGTGGTGCGCGAGCATCTCGCCGTGATCGTCGGGCCGGCCGAGCTCTTCGATCCAGCCCGCAGCCGCCTCGTGCCGCCGCGCGCGCCCCGCCCTCGGGATCTGGGCGTAGGCGACATCGCGGACGAGGACGTGGTGGAAGGCGTACTCCTCTTCGCCCGCGACCGAGGGCCGGCGCTCGCGGCGAACGAACTCCTTGCGCGCGAGCGCGTGCAGCGCGGCCTCCGCGTCTGTTCGCTCGCGACCCGCGATCGCGGAGACGGCGCCGAGCCAGAAGACCTTCCCGAAGACGGCAGCGTCCTGGAGCAGCTGCTTCTCCGGGAGCGGCAGCCCGTCCAGCCGCGCGGCGATGATCCCCTGGACGTTCTCGGGCAGCGGCAGCTCATCCGTCCCGGCCTCGTCGAGCAGCCGCGCGAACTGCTCGGCGTACAGCGGGTTTCCGCCGGCGCGTGCGAGCAGCGACGCCTGCACCTCCGCCGGCAGGACGGGGCGCTCGAGGAGCGCCGCCAGCAGCCGCGCCGTGTCGTCGTCCGACAGGGGCGACATCGACAGCGTCAGCGCGTTCGGCTTGCCTCCGCCCCAGCCGGGCCTCCGCTCCAGCAGCTCAGGCCGCGTGGTGCAGGCGACCAGCAACGGCACGCCGGAGCCCCAGTCCACGAGGTGATCCACGAAATCGAGCAGGTCGTCGTCCGCCCAGTGCAGGTCCTCGAAGACGAGCACCGTCGGGCGCTGATCGGCGAGGGCTTCGAAGAACCGCCGCCAGGCCGCGAAGTGCTCCGAGCGCTCCCCCCGGGCTTCGTCCCCCGCCGCGCCCACCAGCGAGCGCAGGCTCTCGAGAACGACGGCGTCGAGCCCGAGCGCGTCGACCGTCTCGACCAGTTTCCGCTCGGTCTCCTCGGGCGAGTCCGACTCGAGGACGCCCGCCTGCGCCTTCGCCATCTCCGCCAGCGCCCAGTACGTGACGCCGTCCCCGTAGGGCAGCGAACGGCCCTGGCGCCAGTAGACGATCTCCTGCTCCGCGTCGACCGCGCGCTGGAGCTCGTACACGAGCCGACTCTTCCCGATCCCCGGCACGCCTACGAGCGTGACGAGCTGGGGCGCACTCTCTGCGCGCGCCCGCGCGAGCGCACCGGCGAGCAGGTCGAGCTCCCGCTCCCGGCCGACGAGGGGTGCGCCGCTCTGCACCACGTCGACCCCGAAGCGCGATCGCGCCTCCGTGGCCTCCCACGCCGGCACCGGTTGCGCCTTCCCCTTTGCGCTGACCGCCTCGGCCTCGCGGTAGTCGATCGCGCCGCGGGTGGCCCGCTGGGTGGTCTCGTCGACGAGGATCCCGTTGACCGGCGCGGCGCTCTGGAGCCGTGCCGCGGTGTTGACGACGTCGCCCGCGACCATCCCCTCGCCCTCCGCCGGCGAGGCGCCGAGTGTCACCAGCGCCTCCCCGGTCGTGACTGCGACCCGGACCTGCAGCCGGCCGTCCTCGACGATCGCGTCGCGGATCGCGAGGCCCGCCCGCACCGCGCGTTCCGGGTCGTCCTCGTGCGCGACCGGCGCGCCGAAGACCGCCATCACGGCGTCGCCGATGAACTTCTCGACGGTGCCGCCGTGCCGCTCGAGCTCGCTGCGCAGCCGCGCGTAGTACGGCGAGAGCGTCGCCCGCACGTCCTCCGGATCGAGCCGTTCCGCGCGCGAGGTGAAGCCGACGAGGTCGGCGAACAGCACCGACACGACCTTCCGCTCCTCGCGCTGCTCCCGCGCCGCGTCGAGCCGCGTGCCGCAGGCCGAGCAGAAGCGCGCGTCGTCCGCGTTCTCGCGGCCGCACTCCGGGCAGACGCGCATAGGCCCTAGCGAATCCGCTCGACGCTGTACCCGAGGCTCCGCAACGTCTCCAGCAGCACCGCGCAGTGGTGCTCGTCGCGCATCGCCAGCGTCAGCTCGATCTCGCTCTCGTAGACCGGCACGTCCATCCCCTCGCGGTGGTGATCCACGGCGATCACGTTGCCGCGCTCGCGCGCCACGAGCTGCAGGAGCTTCAGCAGCTCGCCCGGGCGGTCCTCGACGCGGCTCCGCACGACCAGGTAGCGCCCCGCGGTCGTGAGCCCGTGCCGCATCACCGAGATGAGCACCGTCGGATCGATGTTCCCGCCCGAGAGCAGCGCGACCGCCGGCCCCTCGCCGCCCGCCTTGCCCGCGAGTAGCGCCGCGACGCCGACCGCGCCCGCGCCCTCGACGACGAGCTTCGAGCGCTCGAGCAGGAGCACGATCGCCTCGCAGATCTCGTCGTCCGTGACCGAGACCAGCTCGTCGAGCACGTCCTCGAGGATCGCGCCCGTCACGTCGCCGACGCGCTTGACCGCGATCCCGTCCGCGATCGTGGGCCCCTCCAGGCCGGCCTGCACCCCGACGAGCCGGGTCTCCGGCTTCAGCGCCCGCAACGCCAGCGCGATCCCGGACGAGAGGCCCCCGCCTCCGACGGGAATCACGACCGTCTCCGCCTGCGGCACCTGCTCGGCCAGCTCGAGCCCGATCGTGCCCTGACCGGCGATCACGAGTTCGTCCTCGTACGGGTGCACGAAGGTCGCGCCGGTCTTCTCGACGTGCTCGAGCGCGGCCGCCAGCGCGTCCTCGAAGGTCGCGCCGACGAGCTCCGCCGTCGCGCCGTAGGTCTTCGTCGGCTCGACCTTCGCCATCGGCGCGTCCTGCGGCATGAAGACGGTCGCCTTGACGCCGTTCTCGCGGGCCGCCCAGGCGACGGCCTGGCCGTGGTTGCCGGCGCTCGCGGCCACCACCCCGGCCCGGCGCTCCTTCTCCGAGAGCGTCGCGATCTTGTTGACCGCGCCGCGGATCTTGAACGAGCCCGTCCGCTGCAGGTTCTCGGCCTTCAGCCAGACCTCGCGACCGATGCGCGTCGAGAGCGTCTCGGTCCCGTAGACGGGCGTGACGCGCGCGTGGCCCTCGAGCCGCGCCCGCGCCTCCCGGATCTCGCTAAGCCCCGGCGCCGTCTTCGTCTTCAAGCTTGAACACCTCTCTCATGATCTCGCGTACGGCGGTGAGCGGGTCCAGCTTGCGCGACTGCACCTCGTCGAGCAAGCGGCGCAGCGCCTCGTCGTCGGCGACCGCGCGCTGGAGGTGCGCCTTGGCGCGCGCCGACGCGACCGCGAACACCTCGCCGGCGAGGTTCTCCCGGCGCCGCTGCTCGAGCAGCCCCTCGCCCTCGAGGTGGGCCCGGTGGTCGGCGATCTTCTGCCACAGCTCCGGCACGTTCTCGCCCCGCGTCGCCTCGGTGAGGACGATCGGCGGCTTCCAGGCGCGCTCCTGGTCGAGCGAGAGCACCGAGCGCACCTCGCTCAGCATTGTCTTCGCGGCCGGGTGATCCATCTTGTTGATCGCGATCACGTCCGGGATCTCCATGATCCCGGCCTTCAGCGCCTGGATCGAGTCGCCGGAGCCGGGCATCAGGACGAGCACCACCGTGTCCGCGATGCCGATCACCTCGACCTCGCCCTGGCCGGTGCCGACCGTCTCGAGGAAGACGAGCTCCTTGCCCGCCGCGTCGAGGAGGAGCAGCGCCTGCAGCGTCGCCTCGGCGAGGCCGCCGAGGTGGCCGCGGCTGCCCATCGAGCGGATGAACACCTCCGGGTCGAGGAAGTGGTCGGCCAGCCGGATCCGGTCGCCCAGCAGCGCGCCCTTCGAGAACGGGCTCGAGGGGTCGACGGAGATGACGCCCACGGACTGTCCCTCGCCGCGCACGTGGCCGACGAGCGCGCTGATCAGGCTCGACTTCCCGACTCCGGGCGGCCCCGTCACCCCGATCGCGTAGCCGCGGCCGGTCTCCGGATAGAGGTCGCGGACGAGGTCGTAGGCCAGCGGGTCGGAGTTCTCGACCAGCGTGATCGCGCGCGCGAGGGCGCGCCGGTCGCCGGCGCGCACGCCGGCCGCCAGCGACTCGCGCGTGAAGTCCCGCCGCGCTGTCACAGGCGGGATGCTAAAGAGCCGCGCTTACGCGGTGGGGACGGCGACCGCCGGCTCCTCCACCGGCTGCGCCTCCTCGAAGGCCGCCCCGCGCGCGAGGACGTACCCGATCACGCCCGCTGCGCCGGCGAGCACGGCCGCGACGCCCCAGACCCAGCGCGGGCCGTACACGTCGGTGTAGTGGCCGGCGAGGATCATCCCGATCGTCAGCATCGCGACGTTCGAGCTCATCAGCACGGCGAAGGCTCGGCCGCGGAGGTTGTCGGGCGCGCCGCGCTGGACGAGCAGCGCGTTGCAGACGACGGCCGCGCCGTTTCCCGCACCCGAGATGACGACGCAGGCCGCTGCGACCCAGACGTTCGGCGCCACCGCCGCGAGGCCGATCCCGATCGCCATCAGCCCGAGCGAGGCGCCGTACACCCGCGGGAGCCCCCGGCGCTCGATCCACTGCCCCGCGAGGTACGCGCCGAACGCGAGCCCCACGCCGGCCATGCCCATCATCAGGCCGAGGCCGAACTGGCCCGCGTCGAATGCGCGGAAGGCGAGCCGCACCTCGGCGACGTTCACGGCCGCGTTGTGCAGCATCGCCACGTTCCACGCGATCAGCACCGTCAGCAGCGCGCGCGAGCGCAGGACGACCGAGAAGCCGTCCTTGAGGTCGGCCCAGTGGCCGCGGCTCGCGGCCGGGGTCGCCTGCAGCCGACCCTGGGGGATCCCGAAGAGGAAGACCGCGGAGATGAGGAAGCTGCACGAGTTCAGCCAGTACGCGACGTCGACGCTCGACGCGGCGACGAGCGCGCCGCCGATGATCGACCCGAGCGCCCAGGTCAGGTTGTCGACGGCCTGCAGGAGCGAGTTCGCCTGCGGCAGATCCTCGTCGGAGACCAGGTTCGGCACCCCCGCGTAGACGGCCGGGCGGAAGAACCCGGTCGCGATCCCGGCGACGGTTGCCAGCACGACCACCTGCGTCGGGCTCGTCGTGAACGGCAGCAGCGCGAAGACACCGAAGCGCGCGAGGTCGGCCCCGACGAGCAGCCGCTTGCGCGAGAGGCGGTCGACGAGCGGCCCGACGAGCACGCCGATCGCGAACGTCGGCAGCAGGTCGGCGATCAGCAGCGCCGCGACCCAGCCGGAGGAGTGCGTCTTCGTCCAGACGTCGACCTCGAGCGCGACGAGCGCCAGCCACGTCCCCGCTCCGGAGCCCAGCGTGGCGAGAAAGAGGCGCCGGAAGGCGGGCTCGCGGCCGATGATGGAGAGCTGGCTACCGGTGATGCGAGGGCGGCGCATCGACGGTCGCACCGTAACAGGGTTGCGGGGCCTCGAACGAGGGGTTTTTCGGCCCTGTCCGGCTTGGACTAGGCGGTTGCGAGCACCCGCGCGAGGGCCTCCGCGAGGTGCTCGTGATCGTCGTGTGTGCCCACCGTCACGCGCACCGCGCCGGGCGCGCCGAAGCCGTGGGTCGGCCGCACGATCACGCCCTCGCGCAGCAGCGCCTCGAAGAACGGGCGCGAGTCCTCGCCGACCTCGGCGAAGAGGAAGTTCGCGACCGCGGGGCCGACTGGGTCGAGCCCGTGCGCGCGCAGGATCCGCTCGAGCTCCGCCCGCCCCTCGGCGTTCTCGGCGCGCCGGCGCGCGAGCTCCTCCGGCGAGCCGAGGCTCGCGAGCGCCGCCTCGAGCGCCGGGGTGGTCATGTCGAACGCGCGGCGCACCTTGCCGATCGCCGTCACCACGGGCGCGGGCGCGAGGCCGTAGCCGATGCGTAGGCCCGCGAGGCCGTAGATCTTCGAGAACGTCCGCAGCACGACGACGCGGCGGCCCCGCTCGAGGTGATCCCGGACGCCGTCCGGGTAATCGGGGTCGTCGATGTACTCGGCGTACGCCTGGTCGAGCACGGTCAGCACGTGATCGGGCACGCGCTCGAACCACGCCTCGAGCTCCGCCCGCGTGTTCGTCGTCCCGGTCGGGTTGTTCGGCAGGCAGAGGTACGCGAGCTTCGTCCGCGGCCCGATCGCGCCGAGCATGGCGTCGAGGTCGTACCGCCCGTCACGCAGCGGAACGGTGCGCGGCACCGCGCCGAGCTTGCGCGCGTCGATCACGTAGCTCGGGAACGACGGCCAGCCGCAGACGATCTCGTCGCCCGGCTCGAGCACGGCCTGGCTCAGGCAGTCGACGAGCCCGTCCGAGCCTGCGCCGACGGCGACCTCCTCGAAGCGGAGGCCGAACCGCTCCGCGAGCGCCGCCCGCAACCGGTAGGCGCCGCCGTCGGGGTAGCGGTTGAGCCCGTCCACGGAGCGCGCGATCGCCTCGCGGGCCTGCGGGAACGGCCCATACGGCCCCTCGTTCGACGCGAGCTTCGTCACGCGCCCGAGCCCCAGCTCGCGCTGCACCTCCTCCACCGGCTTGCCGGGCTCGTACGGGACAAGGTCGTTGACGGCGGGGCGGAAGAAGCTGTCCGCGATCTCGGCGAGCGTCACGCGCGGATGCTACTCGGGCAGCCAGCCCGGCCGGTACCGGCAGCGGCTGAAGGCGGGGTACGGCGCGTACGCCTCCTGCGGCTTCGTCGTCTCGCGCTCCACGCCGACGCCGTGCTCCTGCGCGAGCGGCTCGACCGGGTAGACGAGGCCCTTGCGGCCGCCGCGCCCCCCGACCGCGACGACCACCGACGGCCCGGAGCCCGCGCCGACGATCATGTGGTCGGTGCCGCCGGGAGAGTGGACGAAGTCCCACGCGCGCAGCGGCCGCTCCCGGCCCTCGACGAGCAGCAGGCACTCGCCGGCGACGACGAGGAAGCCCTCCTGCGCCCGCTCGCGGTGGTAGAGCCCGATCGCCTCGCCGGGCTCGAGGACGGTGACGTTGATCCCGAGCTGCCGGAACGGGCGCTTGCCCTCGAAGTCGCAGTAGTGGCCGAAGCGGCCCGCGTCGCGCCAGCGGCTGTCGCGCGCGTTGAGGACGAACCAGCCGTCACCGTCGGCGACGAGGCCGAACTTCGTCTCGCGCAGCGGCAGCTCCGGCACGGACATCACCGGTAAGCCTATGGCCCGTCTGCGCCAGGGAATAGCATCTCCGCCGCATGAGGATCGGGGTGCCGAAGGAGTCCGCGGCCGGCGAGCGCCGGGTCGCGCTCGTTCCGGAGCTCGTCGGGAAGCTGGCGCCGAAGGGCTTCGAGGTGCTCGTCGAGCGGGGCGCCGGCGACGCCGCCTCGTTCCCGGACGCGGCGTACGAGGACGCGGGCGCACGGATCGTCGACGACCCCTGGTCGGGGACGGAGGCGATCGTCAAGGTGCAGGGGCCGAGCGAGGCCGAGCTGGCGCGCCTGAGCGAGGGGCAGGTGCTGATCGGGTTCCTGCAACCGCTCACCGACCCGGACGGGCTGCGCCGGCTCGCGGATCGCGGCGTGGTCGCCTTCGCGATGGAGTCGATCCCACGGATCACGCGCGCCCAGCCGATGGACGCCCTCTCGTCGCAGGCGACGGTCTCCGGCTACAAGGCGACGCTGCTCGCCGCCGAGCGGCTGCCGCGCTTCTTCCCGATGCTGATGACCGCGGCCGGCACGGTCGCGCCGGCGAAGGTGCTCGTGCTGGGCGCGGGCGTCGCCGGGCTGCAGGCGGTCGCGACGTCGCGGCGGCTCGGCGCGGTCGTGACCGGCTTCGACGTGCGGCCGGTCGTGCGCGAGCAGATCGAGAGCCTCGGCGCGAACTGGCTCGACCTCGGCGTCGTGGGCGAGGAGACCGAGGGCGGCTACGCGCAGCAGCTTTCGGAGGAGCAGCAGCGGCAGCAGCAGGACGAGCTCGAGAAGCGGCTGCCCGAGTTCGACGTCGTGATCACGACCGCCCTGATCCCCGGGCGGCCCGCGCCGCGGTTGATTCCTGCAGCGGCCGTGCGTGCGATGCGGCCCGGGTCGGTGATCGTCGACCTGGCGGCCGAGGCGGGCGGCAACTGCGAGCTGACCGAGCCGGGCGAGGAGGCGGTGCGCGACGGCGTGACGATCGTCGGCTTCACGAACCTGCCGAGCTCGATGCCGTTCCACGCGAGCCAGCTCTACGCGCGAAACGTCGGCGCGCTGCTGCAGCACCTGGCGCCCGAGGGCGAGCTCACTCTGGACTGGGAGGACGAGATCACGAGCGGCGCATGCGTGGCCGGGAAGCAGGAGGTGCCCGCATGAGGGCGGTCGTGCGGGGTGACATGAGGGCGGTCGTGCGAGGTGGCACCCTGAGCGCCGACCCGCCCACGGCCGAGCCGCGATCGCGAGACGCTGCGAGCCTGTGGGCGAATTGTCCCGAACTCGGCGCAGACCCGGCACAGACACGTGCGCCGCGGCCCGCTAGCGTGACCGCCGAGGGCGGTGGGACGAAACACCCCACCCAGGGCGGGGGATTCTGGTTCTCGCGTGAACACGGACCCGTCGGCGGCGAGGTGCCGCGATGAGTCACAACACGCTGCTCGTCTTCGAGCTGACGATCCTCGTGCTCGCGATCTTCCTCGGATTCGAGGTGATCTCGAAGGTGCCGACGCTGCTGCACACGCCGCTCATGTCGGGCACGAACGCGATCCACGGCATCGTCATCGTCGGCGCGATGATCGTCCTCGCGCAGCCGGACAAGGACGCCTTCGAGTGGGTCGTCGGCTTCCTCGGCGTCGTGCTCGGCTCGGCGAACGTCGTCGGCGGCTTCGTCGTCACCGACCGGATGCTCGAGATGTTCAAGAAGCGTGAGCCGGCCAGGGCCCCG
>DASSQK010000142.1:0-10239 GCA_035702555.1 Gaiellaceae bacterium
CGATCTCCGAGGCGCTCGAGCTGGGCGAGCGCCTCCCGGACGTCGACCAGTGCGGCGCTCATCGTCGAGCCCCGATCGCTGTGAACCTCGTACTCGGCCGCCGCGACGGCGCAGCGCGCCATCAGGCGCTCGTCGCCGGCCGCCTCCGCGGCGGCGGCCACCGTTCGGCGCACCTCGGCCGCGCGCTCGAACTCGCCCAGCTCCGACTGAACGGTCGAGTACTCGAGCCGGGCATACCCCGACTCCGGGTGCTCGGGCGGCAGCAGCTCGACGGCGCGGCCCAGCAGACGACCCGCGGCCGCGACGTCCCCGCGGGTAGTCGCGCGCTCGGCGCTGCGGAGGAGGCGCGCCGCGGCGCGTTCCGCAAGCGTGCCGGCCGCGTCGTCGAGCGGGCCGAGGTCCCGGCGGTAGCGGAAGGCCTGCTCGAGGTGATAGCCGACGATCTCGTCGAGCTCGACGAGGGCAGCGCCGTGCTCCTCCAGCCACGTGGCGAAGCGCTCGTGCAGCTCGGCCCGCGTCGCCTTCGGCAGAGCCTCGTAGGCGGTGTCGCGGATCAACAGGTGCCGGAAGCGGTACGCGTCGTCACCGGGGAGCAGCGGAGCCTCGGGGCGCACGAGGTCCTTGCGCACGAGCGTGACCAGCCGCCCGTCGACCTGCTGCGCTTCCGGAGCGAGCGCGAGCACCGACCCGCGGTGGAAGACCTGCCCCTCGACCGCGCCGCGCTCGAGCACGCCGCGCTCCTCGGGCTCGAGCCCGTCGAGCCGGGCCGCGAGCAACGCCTGGATCGTCGGCGGGACCGTGACCTCGTTCCCGCCGTCCTCGGCGACCGCGACCATCTCCTCGACGAAGAGCGGGTTCCCGCCGGCGGCGTCGAGGATGCGCTGCCGCAAGCCCTCCGGCACGCCGTCGCCGAGTGCGGCCAGCAGCTCCGCGGTCTCCTCCGGCGCCAGCGGCTCGAGGAGGACGTTCGTCGCGTTGAGCTTGCCGCCGCCCCAGGCAGGCCGCGCGTCGAGCAGCTCCGGCCGCGCCATGCACAGCAGCAGGATCGGCGCGCCGCGGCTCAGGTCGGCGACGTGCTCCACCAGGTCGAGGAAGGTCGGCTCGCCCCAGTGCAGGTCGTCGAAGACGACCACGAGCGGGCGCTCGGCGGCGCGCGTCTCGAGCAGCTTCCGGAACGCCCACGCGATCTCCTCGGGCGAGCTGGCCGCGGCATCGTCGCCGAGCAGCGCCGCCAACGGGCCGCCGCCGACGCCGTCGGGAGCGAGCTGCTTCACGACCTCCGTGACCGGCCAGTAGCTGATCCCCTCGCCGTAGGAGAGGCAGCGGCCGGCGACGACCGTCGCGTCGAGGCCGGCGAGGAACTCCTGCGCGAGGCGCGACTTGCCGACGCCCGCGGTGCCGAGGATCGTGAACAGGTGGCAGGAACGGTCGCTGGCGACGTGCTCGAAGGCACCGGCCAGGAGCGCCCGCTGCCGGTCGCGGCCGATCATCGGCGCGGAGTGGCGGCGTGCGGGCGCGTCGGCTGCGACGGCCGTCAGGCGGTACGCGACGAGCGGCTCGGACTTGCCCTTCGCGGCCAGCGGCGGCGCGGCCTCGGCCTCGACGCCGTCGCGCACGAGCCGGTGCGTCTCCGCGCCGAGCAGGATCTCGCCCGGCTGGGCGGCCTGCTCGAGGCGCGCCGCGACGTTCACGGCATCGCCCGTCGCGAGCGTCTCCTCCGTGCCGGTCACGACCTCGCCGGTGTTCACGCCCATGCGCAGCTCGAGGCGCGTGCCGAAGTCGCGCTCGAGCTCCTCGTTGAGGCCACTGAGCGCGCGCCGCAACTCGTCGGCTGCGCGCACCGCGCGCAGTGCGTCGTCCTCGTGCACCGTCGGCACGCCGAAGACGGCCATCACCGCGTCGCCGATGAACTTCTCGACGGTGCCGCCGTGCCGCTCGACGACGGCCCTCGCGGTCTCGAAGTAGCGCGACATCACGCGCCGCAGGCTCTCCGGGTCGATCCGCTCGCCGAGCGCCGTCGAGCCCGTGACGTCGCAGAAGAGGACCGAGACGACCTTGCGCACCTCCCGCGCAGCCGCGGCCCCGGACAGCGGAGCGCCGCACGAGTCGCAGAAGCGCGCTCCCGCACGATTTTCCGCCCCGCAGGCCGAGCAGACCAGCATGCGCCGAGTCTAGGGCGGTCCGGGGTCGGTAGCTCCTACTGAGGCACGGGGCGCAAGTTCCCGGATGTGCGCACAGCGCGCGCCGCGGGAGGCTTGCTTCCGTGGAGGTCGAGGGCACGGTCGGATTTCGCGTCGCCGACGCGGCGGGCGGCCGCATCGGCCTGGTCGAGTCGATGCTGCACGGAACCGCCCCGAACCGCGCCGATGCGATCGCCGTCCGCAGCGGGCATCTCCTGCACCGGCACTACATCGTCCCGGCCGAGCTGGTCACCGCGGTCGACCGCGACCGGCACGTGATCGAGGTGCGGCTCGGCCGCGACCGCCTGCAGCGGTTCCTGTAACCGCGCGGCCTCGTCCCGCGCAGGTCAGCCGAGCGCCGTCTCGGTCTCCGGGTCGAAGAAGTGCAGCGTCGCCGGGTCGACCGCGAGCGCCACCAGCTCGCCGCGGTCGCACGCCGCGCGCGAGTCGAGGCAGGCGCAGAAGTCCGACTCGCCGAGCGAGGCGCAGTCGAGGTCGAGGTGGACGATCACCTGCGATCCGACCGGCTCGGTCAGCGCGACCGGCGCCCGCATCACCGGCCGCCCGTCCTCGCCGCTCGCCAGCTCGAGGTGCTCGGGCCGTAGCCCGACGATGACGTCGCCGCCCGCGCGCTCGACGACCGCCGAGGGCAGCGACCGCGTCGGCAGCTCGAGCCTCGTCGAGCCGAAGCTCGCGACGACGCTCCCGTTCTGGCCCTCGAGCCGGGCGCGAACGAAGTTCATCGCGGGGGAGCCGATGAAGCCGGCGACGAAGAGGTCGGCGGGATCGGCGTAGAGGCGCTGCGGGGTGTCCACCTGGATGATGCGTCCGTCGCGCATCACCGCCACGCGGTCGCCCATCGTCATCGCCTCCACCTGGTCGTGCGTGACGTACATCGTCGTCGTGCCGAGCTGGTTCTGGAGGCGCTGGATCCCGGCTCGCATCTGGACGCGCAGCTTCGCGTCGAGGTTCGAGAGCGGCTCGTCCATCAGGAACGCGGCCGGCTCGCGGACGATCGCGCGGCCCATCGCCACGCGCTGGCGCTGCCCGCCGGAGAGCTGGCCCGGCTTGCGCGAGAGCAGGTCGACGAGCTCGAGCATGGCCGCCGTCCGCTCCACGCGCTCCTTGATCTCGCGCTTCGGCCTGCGCCGCAGCCGCAGGTTGAAGCCGATGTTCTCGCGCACCGTCATGTGCGGGTAGAGCGCGTAGCTCTGGAACACCATCGCGATGTCGCGGTCCATCGGATGGAGGTCGTTCACGACCTCGCCGCCGATGCGGATCTCGCCGTCGGTGAGGTCCTCCAGCCCGGCCGTCAGCCGCAGGACGGTGGTCTTGCCGGAGCCGGAAGGGCCGACGAGGACGAGCAGCTCGCCGTCGGCGATCTCGAGGTCGACGTGGTCGACGGCGACCGTGCCGCCGGCGAAGGTCTTGGTGACGCCTGAAAGGGTGACCTCGGCCATCTCAGCCTCCGTTCGCGTGTCGTGCGATCAGGTCGCGGTACCAGAGCGCGCTGCGCTTCGGGATGCGCCGCTGGTCGGCGAAGTCGACGGCCACGATGCCGAAGCGGCTGTCGTAGCCGTGCTCCCACTCGAAGTTGTCCAGCAGCGACCAGACGTAGTAGCCGCGCACGTCGACGCCCTCGCGCACGGCCAGCTCGACCGCGGCGATGTGGTCGCGCAGGTACGCGACGCGCTCGGGATCCTCGACGACCGCCTGGCCGTCGACGGGCGGGTCGTCGAACGACGCGCCGTTCTCGGTGATCACGAGCGGCACGTCGCCGTAGTCGCGGCGCAGCCGCAGGAGCAGCGTCGTCAGCGAGCTCGGCTCGACCGTCCAGCCCATCGCCGTCCGCGGGCCCTCTGCGCGGCTCTCCTCGACCGCGAGCGGGCCGTCGCCGGGATGCGCGACCGCGGGCTGGTAGAAGTTGACGCCGAGGAAGTCGATCGGCGCGGCGATCTCGTGCAGGTCGCCGTCGTGCACGAAATCGAGCGGCCCGACTCGCTCCTCGTAGAGCTCGCACATGTCGACCGGGTACGAGCCGCGCAGCACCGCGTCGAGGAACCAGCGGTTGCGGTGACCGTCCAGCCGCCGCGCCGCCCCGGGCTCGCCGGAGACGTGCGTCAGGTCGAGCGTGATGCCGATCTCGCCTGACTCGTCGCCGTCCCGGAACACCCGCGTCGCGCGCCCGTGCGAGAGGAGCACGTGGTGCGCGGCCGCGAGGGCCGCGTGCCAGTCGGTCACCCCCGGAGCCTTCACGCCGTAGCCGTAGCCGAGGAACGAGGTCACCCACGGCTCGTTGTGGGTGATCCAGGAGTCGACGACGTCGCCGAGGGCGGCGAACACGATCGCCGCGTACTCCTCGAAGCGCTCGACGACCTCGCGCGAGGCCCAGCCGCCGCGGTCCTGCAGGGGCTGCGGCAAATCCCAGTGGTAGAGCGTCGCGAGCGGCGTGATCCCGCGCTCGAGCAGCCCGTCGACGAGCCGCCGGTAGAAGTCGAGCCCCTTCGCGTTCGCGGGGCCGCTCCCGTCCGCCTGGATCCGCGGCCACGCGATCGAGAAGCGGTAGGCGTCGAGGCCGAGGTCGCTCATCAGCGCGAGGTCGCCCGGCCAGAGGTGGTAGTGGTCGCAGGCCTGGTCGCCGGTGTCGCCGTTCGCCACCTTCCCGGGCGTGTGGCAGAAGCGGTCCCAGATCGATTCGCCGCGCCCGTCCGCGTGCGTCGCGCCCTCGATCTGGAACGCGGCGGTGGCGGCGCCCCAGGTGAAGTCACGCGGGAAGGCCACTAGCCCTTCACCGCCCCGCGCATGATCCCGCTGATGATGTGCCGGCCGAGGATCAGGAAGACGATCAGCAGCGGGATGATCGAGACGAAGGTGCCGGTGAGCACCAGCGCGTAGTCCTGGACGTATCCGCTGGCGAGCGTCGAGACCGCGACCTGCACCGTCGGGTTCCGCGGAGAGAGCACGACCAGCGGCCAGAAGAAGTCGTTCCAGGTGGTCATGAACGTCAGCAGCCCGAGCACCGCGGCCACCGGGCGCACGGCCGGCCAGATGACGTGCCGGAAGACGCCGAACGTGTAGCAGCCGTCCGCGCGGGCGGCGTCGATCAGGTCGTTGGGCACCGAGCCCGCGATGTACTGGCGCATCAGGAAGACGCCGAAGGCCGAGGCGAGGTTCGGGGCGATCACCGCCATCAGGTGGTTCGTCCAGCCGAAGTGCACCATCTGGATGTAGAGCGGGATCACGCCGAGCTGGACGGGCACGAGCATCGTCGCGATCACCGCGACCAGCAGCACCTTGTTGCCGCGGAAGCGCAGCTTCGCGAAGGCGAACCCGGCGAGCGCGCTGAAGAGGACGACCGCGAAGGTGACGACCGTGGCGACGATCGTCGTGTTGATGAGCGCCTTCCAGAAGTCGACGTTCACCTCGCCGGAGTTGAACAGCCGGTGCACGTTGTGCCAGAGCTCGTGCCCGGGGGTGAGCACCGGCGGGTAGGCCGCGACGGCCGAGTTGTCGTGCGAGGCCACGACCAGCGACCAGTAGAGCGGGAAGAGCGAGACGAGCGCGACGACGATCAGGAACGCGTAGGTGAGCGGCCCCGCGGTGCCGAGCCGCCGCGCGAGCGGGCGCCGACGACGTGCGCGGACCCGGGCTCCCTCGGCGACGCTGGCCATCAGGCGTCCGCCGATCGGATTCGCCGGACGATGAGGAAGTTCACGAGCGAGATGACGGCGATCAGCAGGAAGAGCGCCCAGCCGATCGCGGCGGCGTAGCCGAAGTCGAACTGCGTGCTGCCGAACGCCTTCTCGTAGAGGTACATCACCACGGTCTGGTACTGCCGCGCCGAGCCGCCGGTCGATCCCTGCTTCAGCGGCTGGAACAGGTACGGCTCGGTGAAGAGCTGGAGCCCGCCGATCGTCGAGACGATGACGGTGAAGATGATCGTCGGGCGCAGGAGCGGGATCGTCACGTGGCGGAACTGCTTCCACGGCTTCGCCCCGTCGATCGCCGCCGCCTCGTAGAGCTCGTCGGGGATGCCCTGCATCGCCGCGAGGTAGATCAGCGCGTTGTAGCCCGCCCAGCGCCACGTGACCATCACCGACAGCGCGACCCAGGACGAGAACCGTCCGGCCTCCCAGTTGACCTTGTGGATTCCGAACTCGCCGAGGACGTAGTTGATGAGCCCGTAGTCGTGCGAGAAGAGCTGCGTGAAGATCAGCGCGACCGCGACCAGCGACGTCACCTGCGGCAGCAGGACGAACATGCGGAAGAACGTGCGGGCGCGCAGCTTCGTGTTCAGAAGGTGCGCGAGGAAGAGGGCGAACGCGAGCTGCGGCACCGTCGAGATGACGAAGATCGCGAGCGTGTTCTCGACCGCGTTCCAGAAGTACGAGTCGTGGATGAGCGCGGAGAAGTTGTCGAGGCCGATGTACTTCGCGTGCGGGTTGAGCAGCGTGCGGTCGGTGAGCGCGACCCACGCCGTGTAGCCGAGCGGGAACAGGCCGAACAGCCCGAAGAGGATGAAGAAGGGCGAGATGTAGAGGTACGGCGAGGCCTTCGAGTCGACCCGGTGCAGCCGGCTACGGAAGGTGCGCCGCCTGCGCGCGACCATCGGAGCTTCCACTGCGGTTTGTTCGCTCACGCTTCGGCCATCTCCTCGTTGCGCCTACCGGTGAGGGACCCGGCTCGAGAGGAGGGCACTTCTCGAGCCGGGTCCGGCCTCACCGTCGGGGCAAACTGCCTACGACGTGACCGCCTTGACGTCCTTGAGGAACTGCTTCCAGGACTTGGCGGGGCTCTGCTTGTGCTGCTCGACGCGCTGAATCGCGTTCGAGCTCGCGGTCTGGATGTCGCCCTGGTGCGCACCCAGGATCTGCGGCTTCAGCTTCATCGCCGAGGTCCCGAAGATCTTGCCGACGGGAGCGTTGCTGAAGAAGGGGTTCTTGAAGGCCAGCACGGCCTTGCTCTTCAGCAGCTTCGGCTGGCTCGGCAGGTTCCCGGTCTGCTTGAAGATGTACGCCTCGGAGGCAGGCGAGGTGAGGAACTTCGCCAGGTCGTAGGCCTCCTTCGGGTGGGAGCCCTGCTTCGGGATGGTCAGGAACGAGCCGCCCCAGTTGCCGCCGCCGCCGCCCGGGACGTCAGCGATGTCCCACTTGCCCTTCGACTTCGGGGCCTGGCCCTGGATGTAGCCCATCATCCAGGCAGGGCAGGTGACGGTTGCGAAGGTGCCCTTCTTGTAGCCGGTGTTCCAGTCGTTGCTGAACGCGGCCAGGCCGGCGCTCTCGTGCGCCTTGATGGCCTGCATGGTCAGCGTCCAGGCCGCCTTCACCTTCGGGTTCGAGCCCACGATGACCTTGCCCTTGGCGTTGTAGTACGCCGGGTTGATCTGGCCGATCATCGCGTTGTAGACGTTGCTGCCGGCGTCGAAGAACGAGACGCCCTTCGGCGCGTGCTTCTGGAAGCGCTTGCCGGTGGCGACGTACGCCTGCCACGTCGGCCAGAGCTTCGAGACGGCGGCGCGGTTCGTCGGCAGGCCGGCCCGCTTGAACAGGTCGCGGCGGTAGCAGATCGCCAGGCTCCCGACGTCGGTGCCGAGCCCGATCTGCGCGCCGTTGCCGGCGATCGACTGACGCCACTTCCAGTCGAGCCACTGGCCCTTCTTCTGCAGGCTCTTCGCGCCGAGCTTGTTCAGGTTCACGAACTGGCTCGGCTGGGACTTGAAGTTCGCGATGAACCCGACCTCGATCGACTCGATGTCGTCGGCGCCCGCCCCGACCGCGAGGTGCTTCGCGAGGTTCGAGTGGTGGTCGGGGTAGCTCTGGACGTCTTCCTTGATGTCGATGTTCGGATGGGACGCCTCGTACTTCTTGTAGAGGTCGTGGTAACCGAAGTCGCCGAACAGGCCGACCCGGAGCGTGATGGTGGCCTGTCGGCCTCCCGAGGCCGTGCTCGCCACGAGCGCGGTCGCGCACAGGCCCATGACGATGACAGCCGCTGCGACGGTCGTCACGCGGCGCCGCGGGGTTCTGAGAAACGCTTTCATTCTGGTACTCGCCTCCCTTTGCCTTTGTGAACTGACGCGTCGTCGACGCGACTGCCCCGCGGCCGGTGGCTCCGAAGCCACGGCCCCCGAAACTTGCTAGTCCACCTCCTCGCTCTCTAGCGCCTTTGCCCTCGGCGCTTCCGTTGCTCCGGACGAGACTCGGACGATCAGCTCGGTCGGTACGAGCCGGCGGACGGGGGCCGCCTCCGAATCCTCGATCATACGGCCGAGTCCCTCGGCCGCAACCTCGCCCAAGGCCTGCATGTTCTGCCGAACCGTCGTGAGCTGCGGCTGGATCAGCGAGGCGAGCGCGATGTCGTCGAAGCCGACGACTGCAAGCCCGCCCGGGACGCCCACGCCGAGCTCGTTCGCGGCGCGGATCGCGCCGGCCGCCATCTGGTCGCTCGCGGCGAACAGGGCGGTCGGCGGCTCGTCGAGCTCGAGCAGCTGCCGCGTCCCGCGATAGCCGCTCTCGTCGTAGAAATCTCCCTCGACCACGTACTCGTCGCGCGGCTCGAGGCCGAGCCGCTCGACCTCCTCGCGGAACCCGTCGAGGCGGTCGGCGCCCGGCTTCGTGCGCAGCCAGCCGGTGACGGTCGCGATGCGCTCGTGCCCGAGCTCGTGCAGGTGCCGGACCGCGAGCGCGGCGCCTTCCCGGTTCTCCGACATCACGTAGCCGGTCCGCGGGCCGTCGAGGTCGGCGTCGACCGCGACGCACGGCAGGCTCGACGCGGCGAGCCTGGCGATCTCCGGGTCTCCGTCGAACCCCATCAGGATCGCCCCGTCGACGCCGTGGTGCTCGGCGCGGCGCAGGTACGAGTGCGTCCCGCCGAACCCGTTGCCGGGCCGCTCGCTCGCGAACAGCAGCAGGTCGTAGCCCTGGGCACCCACGCCGTGCTTGAGGCCGACGAGCACCTCCTGGAAGAAGGGGTGCTTCAGGTCGGGGTGGTCCGGGCCGGTCTCGAGCACAACGCCGACGACGTGCGAACGGCGGCTGACGAGCGTCCTCGCGGCGGCGCTCGGGGTGTAGTCGAGCTCCTGCGCCAGGGCCACGATCCGCTCGCGTGTCGCCTCGCTGACCTCCGACGAGCCGTTCAGGGCCCGGGAGACGGTGGCGACCGAGACGCCGGATTGTTCTGCGAGCTGTTGGATGGTGGTCATTTTCGGAAACGTTTACGGAACTCGATGCGCGCGAGCGTAAACGTTTCCGAAGACGCTGTCAAGGGGTTGACCGGAAACGTTTTCAGTGATGGAAGGAAACGAGCTCGTTGCGCTCGTCCCCGCCCTTGACCGTCTGCTCCAGCACCGTGCCGATCCCGCGCGCGTAGTACTTGTGGTCGAGCACGCCAGGCTCGAGCGGCGTCCACTCCTTCGTCAGCAGAACGTCGCCGAAGCGCCTGAAGGGGACGGTGACGGAGCGGCCGGTCGCGATCACCGCGAAGTGGTCCTCGGCGTTCCCTTTCAGGTACTCCTGCCTGGCCGACTGGCCGACGCGAGGCGCCGCGTACATGAAGATCCCGGGCTTCGCGCCGTCGCGACCGGAGTGCCACGTGCCTTCCCGCGTCGTGACCTTGCCGTTCGGGTCGAGCTCGGCGGTGTCCTCGCCGAAGTACCAGACGGTGCCGTGGGCGTCCTGCGAGTAGTAGTCGCTCGTCCGCTCCTCGAGCTTGCCGTCGATGTAGAGGTGGTCGGAGACGACCACCGTCGGCGCGCCGTCGATCGTCTTCGTCCGGTGGGTGACGGTCACCACCTCACGCGAGGGCTTGCCGTCCTTGACGCCGCGGTAGCGGTAGACCGAGCCCGGCCGCAGCGGGAACCACGGGTTCGTCACCTCGGCGGTGAAGCCGGCACGCTTCGCCGGGACGTTCGAAGACGTGCCGGGAGTGCTCTTGCTCGAGCCGCAGCCGGCCGCGAGTGCCGCGGCGAGTAGGGCGAGCAGCGGTGTCCTTCTCATGCGTCGCACCCTACGAGGCACGGATGAACCGCCGATGAACGCCCTCGTTCATCGCACGTTCATGC
>DASSQK010000143.1:0-5902 GCA_035702555.1 Gaiellaceae bacterium
AGCTCCGCGTGCGTGCCGTCCATGTGCTCGCCGACGACCGTGATCTTCTCGCCGTGCTCGATGCCGGGGTTGATCACGACGCGCTCGCCGGTGTCCTCGCGGATACCCGCGCCGTCGGCGCCGAGGATCCGCGGCTTGGGCACCGAAGGGAGGCCCTTGCGGATCCAGAGGTCGAGATGGTTCAGGGACGCGGCCCGCAGACGGACGAGTACCTCGCCCGGACGGGGCTCCGGGTCGGGCGCGTCCTCGTAGCGCAGCACCTCGGGACCGCCGTCCTCGTGGATGCGAATCGCCTTCACGGGGGCACAATCTCCCACATGCGTCCCGCGGAGCTTGCACCGCTCGCAGAGGAGCTCGGCCTCGACGTCGTCGGGGCGGCTCCGGTCGAGCCGTACGAGGGGACCGAGCGGCACATCCGCGAGCGGCGGGAACGCGGGCTCTTCGCCGACATGCGCTTCACGATGGCGCGGCCGGAGGTCTCGTGCCACCCGGAGACGCTGCTCGAGGGGGCGCGCACGGTCGTCTCGGCGGCACTCTGCTACTGGTGCGAGGGCGAGGAGCCGCCGCCCGGGCACGGCCGCCTGCCGCGCTACACGTGGTGGGACGCGTACGCGGCGCTGCGGGAGCGCCTGGACGAGCTGGGGCGGAGGCTTGGGGGCGGGTACCGCGTGCTCGTCGACGCCAACGAGCACGTCGACCGCGAGGCCGCCGCGCGCTCCGGCGTCGGCTTCTACGGCAAGAACACGATGCTGATCACGCGCCGCTTCGGCTCGTGGGTCGTCCTCGGGACGCTGCTGACGACGGCGCAGCTCGACGCGACGCCCACGCTCGATGCCGGCTGCGGCTCGTGCACGCTCTGCATCGACGCCTGCCCGACGGACGCGCTCGACGAGCCGGGCGTCCTCGACGCGACGCGCTGCCTCTCGTACTGGACGCAGTCGTCGGCGCCCTTCCCGGAGGAGTACCGCGAGGCGCTGGAGGACCGCGTCTACGGCTGCGACATCTGCCAGGACGTCTGTCCCTGGAACCGGGGCGTGGAGAAGCGGCGCGCGGGGGAAGGAGCAACCATGGGAGCGGAGCCGAACGTGAGCCTCGTCGACTGGCTCGAAGCGGGCGACGACGAGCTCGCTGCGCGCTACGACCGGCTCTTCGTCCCGCGGAACGATCCGCGCTACCTGCGGCGCAACGCGCTCGTCGCGCTCGGCAACTCGGGCGGCGACCCATCCCTCGCCCGGCCGTACGCGGACGGCGACGACCCGCTCCTGCGCGAGCACGCGGAGTGGGCGCTCGAGCGACTCGGGGCACCGCCGTGAACCCGCGCTTCGAACCGAAGCGATCGCGGGAGCTCGAGCGCTGGATCGCGTGGATCCGCTTCGGCGGTCTCGCGTTCGCCGTCGTCCAGGTCGCGATCGCGTCGGGCTACCCGTCCGGATACCGGACGTGGGCCTGGATCACCACCGTGGTGTTCGGCGCCGGGACCGCGCTGCTCTTCGGCCTGTCGCGCAGAACGTGGAGCCGGCGCTCGCAGCTCGTCCTCGCGGTGGGCTCGGTTGCGTTCGACTTCGCCGTCGTCTCCACGTACGTCCTGATCTACAGCTACGAGCGCGCCGCGCCCGTCCGTCAGCTCCTGTTCCTGCCGCTGATCGAGGGCGCGGTCCGCTTCGGGATCCCCGGCGCGGTCGCGCTCACGCTCGCCAGCGTGCCGGTGATCGCGGCCGCCGAGTCGCTGCGGGAGTCGCACTTCGCGACCCGCCACTACCGCTACGACTACGTGACGCTGCAGGTCGGCGTCGAGCTGCTGATGGGCTCGATCGTCGGGTGGCTGCTCCTGCGGCTCGAACGGCAGACCGAGGTCGCGGAGAGCCGCGCCGCGGAGGCCGAGCGGCTGCGGGACCACCTCGGGCGGCGAGCCGACGTGCTCGAGGCGGCGAATCGCTGCGCCCGCGCCCTCAGCTCCTCGCTCGAGCTCGAGCAGGCGTTCGACGCGTTCATCCGCGAGGTCCGCGGCCTGCTGCCGTTCGACCGGATGGCGATCGTGCTCAGCGAGAGCGGCGTCGCGCAGGTGATGGCCGTCGCCGGAGCCGGGGCCGCCGACGTGCTGCCGCCGGGCTCGGGCCGGCCGATCCACGGGACGCTGCTCGAGGAGCTGCTGCGCACGAACGGGACGATCTACCGGCGCGACATGAGCGGGGCCGACTACCCGGAGGAGGACGAGTTCCTCGCGCTCGGGCTCCACTGCCGGCTCGCGACGCCGCTGCTCCAGGGCGCGCGCTCGATCGGGATGCTCTCGCTGGCGCGCCGCGAGGCCGACGCCTTCAGCCCCGAGGAGATCGAGCTGGCCGGGCTGCTCGGGCGCCTGGTCGCGAGCGCGGTGCAGAACATCCGCGCGTACGAGAGCGAGCGGAAGACCGTCGAGGAGCTACGGCGGCTGTCGGCGCTGCGGGCGGACTTCGTCTCGCTGGTGTCCCACGAGCTGCGGACGCCGATGGCCGCCGTGATCGGGTCGGCGCGCACGCTGCAGCTGCGCTGGCGCGAGCTGTCGCCCGACCAGCGCGAGTCGTTCCTCGAGCTGATCGCGGGCGAGACGAACCGGCTCGCGGAGCTGATCAGCGACGTGCTCGACACCTCGCGCATCGAGGCCGGCACGTTCAGCTTCCGGTTCCGGGACGTCGACCTTGCGCAGCTCGTGCGCGAGGTCGTCGCCACGGCGCGGCTCGGCCAGGACGAGGTGCATCTCCAGGCGGATGTCGACGACCTGCTCCCCGAGATCCGCGGCGACGCCGAGCGGCTGCGGCAGGTGCTGACGAACCTCGTCGACAACGCGATCAAGTACTCACCCGCGGGGAGCGACGTCGAGGTGCGCGCCTACCGGGAGGACGGCCAGGTGCGGATCGACGTGAGCGACCGCGGCCCCGGGATCGCGAAGGAGGATCAGAAGCTGATCTTCGAGAAGTTCGGCCGCGTCGCGGGAGCGGGCGCGCGGCCCGGCACCGGCCTCGGCCTCTTCATCGCGCGCTCGATCGCGGAGGCCCACGGCGGCGCGCTGGATGTGCAGTCGGCCCCGGAGCAGGGCGCGACCTTCACGCTCGAGCTGCCCGCTCAGAACTAGCCCGGTCGGGCTTCAGGGAGCGGACCCCGAGGTCAGGCGACGCGGACGCGGGAGAGGCCCAGCTCCCGCTGCACGGCCTTCGCCCGCTCGGCGATCTCTCGTCGCAGCTCGGGCGGCTCCAGCACGACCGCCTCGCCTCGGTAGCTCAGGATCTCGCCGACGAGCCATTCGGGGCTGCCGACCGGGCGCTCGGCCACCGCGGAGCCGTCCGCCAGGCGGCGCGCGCCCTTCTCGAGCTCCCAGCGCGCGATCTCCGGCGAGTACCAGATGCGCGCCGGCCGCGCGTCGCGGAACTCGTGCGGGTCGAATCCCTCGCGCGGCTCGAAGTGCCCGCGCTGGAGCCGCGCGCTGCGCATCCGGTCGAGCCGGAACGACCGCTCCCCGTCGCGGGTGCGGTCCCACGTGTGCACGTACCAGTACGGCAGCCGGCGCTCGAGCGCGTACGGCTCGACGAGGTGCGTCGAGACCTCCTCGTCGCCCTCCTTCAGGTAGTCGATCTCGACGAGACGGCGCTCGCGCAGCCCGCGGCTGAGCGTGCCGACCAGGTCCTCCTCGGCGCGCCGCACCTGCGGCTCCGGCGTCTGGGCGAGCTCGAACTCGCCGAAGGTCTCCTCGAGCTTGGCGCGGACGCGGTCGAGGGGCGTTCGCGAGTCGGCCGCGATCATCGGGCCGACGAACTCCAGCGCGAGCCTGATCGCGCGAGCCTCGAGCGGGGTCAGGCGGGGCGGGGCGCGGAAGGTGTCGCCGAAGAGCTCCTTGTCGACGCGGACGGTGTCGCCGTCGAGCTCGGCGTAGACCGCGTAGCAGCCGCCGCCGAAGTTGACGAGGTTCAGCAGCGAGAGGTGCTCCTGCAGCTCCTCGAGCGTCTTGAGGTTGAAGTCGCGGAGGAGCTCCTGCGCCGGGATCTCGGCCTCGGTTCCGTCGCCGCAGCGGTCGAGCAGGTACGCGAGCAGCGCCTGGAGGACGCCGAAGCGCTCGGGTGGCAGCTGCGCGACGGGGCGGTCGACCGTCTCGGGCTGGGGGTCGTCCTCGGCCTCGGTGGCGAGTGCCGCCGGCGGGCCCTCGTGCCGCTCGCGCACCAGCTTCAGGGCGCGGACGACCTCGCGGCGCAGCTCGTCCGGCGCCTGCGGCACCGCGCGCCCGTCCTGGCGCAGCACCCACGACGCGAGCAGCGGCAGGCTCGAGTACTCCGTCACGAAGACGCCGTCGTCGACCTTCGTCCCGAACGTGCGCTCGACCCACCAGGCGGTGTCGCCGGTCACCTCGATCCGCGCCTCGCCGACGGCGCCGCCGATCTGCCACGGCGGCCGGCCGCGGTAGCGGTCGACGTCGAACTCGGCCGGCAGGCGGAAGTCGCGCTCGCGGCGGGTGGCGAAGCGGATCTCGCCACGGATGCGCGAGACGCGGAAGGTGCGCTCGGCGTCGGCGTCGAGGTCGAGCCCGACCACGTACCAGGCGCCGGCGTCCGCGAACAGCGCGTACGGGTTGACGGTGCGCTCGCGCTCCTCGTCGCGCGAGATCGACCAGTACGGGAACTTGACCGTGCGCTGCTTCGAGATCGCGGCCTCGAGCTTCCCCAGCCGGCCCTGCATCTCGACCGAGTACTCGGGGTCGAGCACCTCGACGCGCATCGCCGTGTCGGTCGGCGCCTCCGCGAAACCCGGCCGGCCGAGGGCGAGGTTCTGCAGTGCGAGGCGCAGCGGCTCCGCGTAGGCGAACTTCCCCTCCAGCAGGTAGAGGCAGGTCTCCAGCGCCGCGAGCTCGTCGTCGGTCAGCTCGAGCGGCGGCAGGAAGTAGCGCTCGGAGCGCATGGTGTAGAGCTCCTCGCCGGTGTACTCGTCGCGCTGCGAGTGGAGCGGCACGCCCAGCGCGATCAGCTCGGCGCGGTCGGAGTAGAAGCGCCGGGCGAACGCCTCGTCCGACATCTCCTGATAGCCCTCGACCTGGCTCTTGATGTCGCGCGCCGTCACCGCCCGCCGCTCCGCCATCAGGAAGGCGACGAGCGAGAGCTGACGGATCAGCTTGTCCGTGTCGTGCGACACCCGGGCGAGACTACCGCGTCGGCCCTGGGCTGACTACGCCGCGACCTTGGAGCGCTCGAGATGCTGGTGCGACGGGCAGTAGTCGCGGTCTGGCAGCGGCGTCCGCTGGCACGGCTTGCCCTTGCGCGTCGTGGCGCGGCAGCGCGCGACGCCGCCGTCGAACGCCCCGGCCTCGATCTGGCTCTCGATGAACGCCACCGCGGCCGCGACTCCCTCGCGCACGGCCCAGGCGACCTGCGCCTGGCACGTGATCGGGAAGTAGCGCCGGATGTCCTGGAAGAGCGCCCGGTCCGGCTTGGCGAAGTAGAGCGGGTCCTTGGCGAGCCGCTCCATCGTCTGCTCGCACGCTTCGAGCACCTCACGACGGTACTGCACGCGTTCCTCGACCGTCACGTACGGGTCGACGAGGTCCTTGATCGACCGGTAGATGGCGCGTGAGTACTGATACATGCAGGCCTGGATTTGCTGCGTCCGCTCGTCCACGATCAGTATCTCCGGCTCCTCATTAATCTCCCGCAAAGCTTTGTTAATGGGGGGTTAAACCACCCGCGGCTCAGGCTCCGACCGCGAGTCTAATCGAAGCCGGGCCGTGTTACAAAGTCCCGTTTCCCGTTGGCTGGCGGGTAAACGTCAGGGCACGATCCGGCGCGGGTACGGCTCACGGTATCCGCGGCGGTGGGCATCGATGATGTGACTCTGGGCCGCGGCCTCCGTCGCGTAGATGCCCGTGAAGACGACGAAGTAACCGGGG
>DASSQK010000144.1:0-14763 GCA_035702555.1 Gaiellaceae bacterium
CGTGCGCCGGGCGCGGATACGATCGCCTTGGGGAGGAGGCCGGGCGAACCGTAGTGAGGAGCGGTCGAGAGCGAGCTCGCTGGCAGCGGCGGATCGACGAGCTGGCGGCTCGACACGCGCGCGGCGAGCTGGACGACGAGCGGTGGTTCGCGGCCTGGCCGAGGTCTACGAAGGCGCGTACCTCCCGGGCCGGAACCCGCGCGCGCACTCGGGATTCGGCGGTGACGAGACGCGCTGGGAGGCGGCGCGGCGCCCGATCGTCGAAGCGATCGACAGCGACGGGACCTTCCTCGACATCGGCTGCGCGAGCGGGCAGCTGCTCGAATCCGTCGCCGCCTGGTCGCCGCACCGGCTCGAGCCGTTCGGGCTCGACCTGGCGCCACACCTGGCAGAGCTCGCGAGGCGGCGCCTGCCGCAGTGGGCCGGCCGGATCGCGGTCGGCAACGCGCTCACGTGGGAGCCGCCGCGACGGTTCGACTTCGTGCGCACCGAGCTCGTGTACGTGCCCGGCGCGCGCCGCGGGGACTACGTCCGCCGGCTCCTCGCAGCGGTTGTCGCGCCGCACGGGCGCCTGATCGTCTGTGCCTACGGGAGCCCGCGCAGCGGCGTCCCGACCGATCCGGTCGGCGCGATCCTGCGCGAGCTCGGCTTCGTTCCGGAGCTCGAGCTGACGGCTGTAGCCCCCGAGGGCGGGCCGATCGCCGAGATCGCGGCCCTACGCGCCGGCTAGGCGCTCGACGAGGCGGCGCTCCTCCGGGCCGAGCCACGGCGGCTCGCCCGCCGCCGCGTTCTCGCGTGCATGCTCGGCGCTCGTCGTCGCGGGGATGACGACGTCGACGCGCGGGTCCGAGAGCGCCCACTTCAGCAGCGCCTGCGCCCACGTCCGCACGCCGAACGCCGCGAGCGGCTCGAGCTCCTCCGGCCCCGGCGGCCGCCGCAGGAGGCCGCCCTCGCCGAGCGGCCGCATCACGAGCACCGCGACGTCGAGCTCGCGGGCGAGCGGCAGCAGGCGTGCCTCGCACTCCCGCTCGAACGGGTTGAGCGGCACCTGCAGCGCGCCGAACCGGCGCGTCTCCAGCGCCTCTTCGAGCTCCCCGAACGACGACGCGCCGTAGTGCGTGACCCCGAGGCGGTCGATCCTCTCCGCGTCCCGCTCCGCCTCGAGCCACGGCAGATGCTCCCGCCACGAGACGAGGTTGTGCACCTGCTCGACCTCGACCCGCCCGTACCACTGCAGCTGCTGCGCGAAGTGCGCGCGGCCCTCGTCCACCGACCGCGACCAGATCTTCGTCGCCACGACCGCGTCCGCACGCCGGCCCTCGAGCGCGGCAGCGAGCGACGCCTCTGCGCCGCCGTACATCGGCGAGGAGTCGACGAGGCGGCTCCCTGCCTCGAACGCCGCGCCCACGACTTGCCGCGCGAGGCCGGAATCGCCGCCGAACGTGTTCCACGTGCCGAGGCCGACGACGGGGCCCAGACGCCGCTCCTCCATCAGCCGAGCAGCCGCCGCGCCGCGAGCCCCGCCCCGTAGGCGGCCGCGAAGAACTCCGGATCGTCGTCGGGCCCGCGGCCCATGTGGGAGAGCGGGAGGCCGGCGCACGCCTCGCGCCATCCGTCGGCGGGCTCCCCGACCGCCGCGTTGCCGCGGACGAGCTCGAGGACCGCCTCGGTGTGGTGCGAGCGGCCGCGGTGGCGCTCCCGCGCATCCGCGCCCGACACGCGCTGCGCGACGACCGGGAGCCCGCCGAGCGAGAGCGCCGTGTTGGCCGCCTCCGCCGCGGCAAGGCCGCCGTGGCCGAAGCGCGTCCCCGTCCCGACGATTCCCGGGCCGATCGAGCAGACGGCGACGTCGTGCCCGGCCCCGCGCGCCCAGAGCAGCGCCGAGGCCGACGACACGCACTGGACGCCGCCGTCGAAGCAGGGAGCCACTGCCGCCGTCGAGCCGAGCAGCCCCCGCTCCCGCAGCGCCCGCAGCGTGTCGGACAGCGAGACCGGCAGCGCGCCGCCGGCGAGCTGCACGTACGCGACCCGCAGACCCACGAGCGCCGCGCACACCGGCGCGACCTGGCTGTGGAGCGAGCAGCAGACCACGGGCATGCCGTCGAGCCCCTCCGCGCCCGGCTCCGTCTCCTCGGCGAACGCCCGGGCGTGCTGGAGCGGCGTGTACGGCAGCACCATCACGTGCGCCCCCTGCTCGCCCTCGAGGTCGAGGCCGCGCGTCAGGTTCGCGTAGAGGACGTCGAACCCGCCCGTGCCGAGCCCGAGCTCGCGCGCCTCTACGTTGACGAGCACCTCGTCGTCCAGCGCGACCGGGCCCGTCAGCGACGGATAGGCGACGCAGGGCGCACCGTCGACCTCCAGCCGCACGAGCCCTTCGTGCCGCTCGCGGACGGCGGAGACGCGGCCGCGCCGCAGGCTAAGCGGCATCGGCGGCCGCGTCGACCAGCCCGAGCGTGACGTCGACCATCAGCTCGAGGTCGGCAACCGCGATCCGCTCGTCCGGGGTGTGGATGTCCGTCATGCCGTTGGCGAGGTTCACGCACTGCAGCCCGCGCTCGTTGAAGACGTTCGCGTCGGCGCCGCCTCCGGAGCGGACGTACGACGGCTCGAGCCCGACCCGCGCGAGCGCCGCCGCTGCGATGCGCACCGGCGCGTCGTCGCACCGGAAGCGGTAGCCGGGCGAGACCGCCGAGATCTCGCACTCGACCTCGCACTCCTCCAGGCTCGCCGCGAACGTCACGGTGTCGACCATCTCGCGGATCAGGTCGGCCAGCTTGCGCTCGTCGTGGCTGCGCGCCTCGGCGGCGAACCCGCAGCGCTGCGGGACGATGTTGCGCGCCGTTCCGCCCTCGATCCGGCCGACGTTGGCCGAGGTCTCCTCGTCCAGCCGGCCGAGCCGCAGGTCGGCGATCGCGCGCGCCGCCGCCGCGATCGCCGAACGGCCGTCCTCGGGGTACATCCCCGCGTGGGCGGCGCGGCCGCGGAAGCGGACGTCGAGCTTCTGCTGGTACGGCGCCCCGACGATGATCTCGCCGATCGGGCCCGCGTGGTCGTACACGTAGCCGAGCCGGGCCTCGAGACGCGACTCGTCGAACGCCGCCGCGCCGAGCAGCCCGACCTCCTCCTTCGGCGTGAACAGGAGCTCCACGCCCGGGTGCGGCCGCCCGTCCTCGACGAGCCGCGCGGCCGCCTCGAGCATCGTCGCGACCGCCGACTTGTCGTCGGCGCCGAGGATCGTTCCGGCGGTGTTCCGCACCACCTCGTCCTCGCCCACGAGCGGCTCGATCGGCCCCTCGGGAAGCACGGTGTCGAGATGGGCGCAGAAGAAGAGCGGCTCGCCGCCGTCGCCGTCGCCTCGTGGGTCGAGGCGGCAGTAGATGTTCCCCGCGTTCGAGCCGACCTTCGCGCCCGCGTCGTCCTCGTCGGCCTCGAGCCCGAGCGCGCGGAGGTAGTCGAGCACGCGGTTCGCGACGGCGCGCTCGTCGCCCGGCGGGCTCGGCAGCGCAGCGAGCTCGAGAAACGTCGCGAGGACGTCGGATCCCCATTCCGGGCGGGCCACTAGGCGATCGTAGACGTGCGCGGTAGATTCATCCGGTGAGCACGTCGGAGCGGCTGGTTCAGAGCGTCCTGCTGGGCGAGGCCGTCGAGCACGCCCCGGTCGCGATCCTCGTCGCCGACGACGAGATGCGCTACGTCGCGGCCAACGCGACGGCGACCGAGCTGCTGGGGTACTCGCGCGAGGAGCTGCTGCGGCTGCGCATCCCGGACATCGCGGGCTATCCCGAGGCCGAGGGCGAGTTCGAGGCGATGATCGCGCACGGCCACCTGATGGGCCGCACCACGGTCACCTGCAAGGACGGCACGACGCGGACCCTGCGCCACCGCTCGAGCGAAACGGCGATCGCCGGGCTCGCGTACTACGTCGCCGTGCTCTGGCCCGAGCCCTAGCCCGCCGCGACAGCGCCTTCGACGCGCTCGCGTGAGCGGGCGAACGCTGCGCCGACGAACTCGCGGAAGAGCGGGGCCGGCCGCGTCGGCCGCGACTTGAACTCCGGGTGGAACTGGCTCGCGACGAACCACGGGTGGTCGCGCAGCTCGACGATCTCCACGAGCCGGCCCTCCTGGAACGTCCCGGAGACGACCAGCCCCGCCTCCACGAGCTGCGGGCGGAAGTGGTTGTTCACCTCGTAGCGGTGCCGGTGGCGTTCGTGGATCACGAGCTCGTTGTAGGCCGCCAGCGCGCGCGTGCCCTCGGCGAGCTCGACCGCCTGCGCGCCGAGCCGCATGGTGCCGCCGAGATCCTCGATCTCCTTCTGCTCGGGCAACAGGTCGATCACGGGGTACGGCGTCTCGGGGTCCATCTCCGTGGAGTTGGCGCCCTCGAGGCCGACCACGTGCCGCGCGAACTCGCTCACGGCGACGTGCATGCCGAGGCAGATGCCGAGGTACGGGATCCCGCGCTCGCGCGCGACGCGGCAGGCGAGGATCTTGCCCTCCCAGCCGCGCGAGCCGAAGCCGCCCGGCACGAGCACGCCGTCGACCGACTCGAGCTCCGCCTGGGCCTCCTCGAGCGACATGCCCTCGGCGTCGAACCGGCGCACCCGCACGTGGACGCCGTGGTGGACGCCGGAGTGCTTGAGCGCCTCGTGCACCGAGAGGTAGGCGTCCTGGAGCTTGACGTACTTGCCGACGAGCGCGATCTCGACGTCCCCCGCGCGTGGGGCGAGGATGCGCTCGGTCAGCTCGAGCCACTCGCCCAGCTGCGCCTCGCCTTCCGGCAGCCGGAGCTTCTCGACGACCAGCGAGTCGAAGCCCTCGGCCTGCAGCGCGGACGGGACGAGGTAGAGGTCGTCGACGTCGTGGTTCGCGATCACCGCGCTCGGCTCGAGGTCGGCGAAGAGGGCGATCTTCTCGCGGATGTCGGCGGAGATCGGGTCGCGCGAGCGCGCGACGATGATGTCCGGGTGAACGCCGATGCGGCGCAGCTCGTTGACCGAGTGCTGCGTCGGCTTCGTCTTCAGCTCACCCGCCGTATCGATGAACGGCACGAGCGTGACGTGGACGTAGCAGACGTTCTCGGGGCCGGCCTCGCGACGGAACTGCCGGATCGCCTCCAGGAACGGCAGCGACTCGATGTCGCCGACGGTGCCGCCGATCTCGGTCACGACCACGTCGCAGTCGCTTGCCTCGGTCGCGCTCCGGATCCGCTCCTTGATCTCGTTCGTGATGTGCGGGATCACCTGCACCGTCGAGCCGAGGTACTCGCCCTTGCGCTCCTTGCGGATCACGCGGTCCCAGACCGCGCCCGCCGTGTGGTTCGACGTGCGCGAGAGGTTCTCGTCGATGAAGCGCTCGTAGTGGCCGATGTCGAGGTCGGTCTCGGCCCCGTCCTCGGTGACGAAGACCTCGCCGTGCTGGAACGGGCTCATCGTGCCCGGGTCGACGTTGATGTACGGGTCGAACTTCTGCACCTGCACCTTCAGCCCGCGCGCCTTCAGCAGGCGGCCGAGCGAGGCTGCGGTGATGCCCTTCCCGAGGGACGAGACGACGCCGCCGGTGACGAAGACGTACTTCGGGGGCCTGCGCGCCACTACGGACGCCCCCAGGCGTCGAGCTGGGCGAGGCCGGGCGTCCGCTCGATCAGGGCGCCGAGGGAGCGCGTCTCGCCGACGACGGTCAATGCCGCGAGCGCCGCAATCGAAAAGATCTGCCCCCTGCCCGTGAGCCTGCCCACGGATCCAAAACCTAGCAGGGCGCCCAGACCGTTCGCCCCCGCGTCGCCGAGCATCGTCATTTCGCGGAGATCGTAGGGAGCAAGCAGGACGGCGATCGGCACGTACGTCTTCGCGTCTCCGCGCACGACCAGAGCGCCCGCCAGGAACGCCTTCAGCGCGCGCCCGGGCCGCGTGTCGAGCTGGTTGAGCGCGTTCGCGGCGAGCCCGACCAGCGTGGCGGCGCGGAGCGAGCGGGTGACGAGGAGCGCGGCGGCGGGAATGCCGACGGCCTTCGCGACACCCGTCGTCCCACCGCGTGAGAGGTGCGCGCGGAAGCCGCGTTCCGGGCCGCTCCAGAGATCGTCGGCGAGCCCGAGCGCGACCGCCGCCCCGACGCCCAGCCGGACGCGCCGCGGCGCGCCGGCGCCGCCGAGCGCGACGAGCGCGCCGACGAGCGGAAGGCGCAGGCCGCGATGGCTCGTCGCGAGCGGCCCGCAGGCGAGCACCGCATCGAGCATTTGACGGCCGCGGTGCAGGAAACCGCGCGGATCGCGGCCGGTCGCGCGGTGGCGCAGCGGCAGCTCGCGCTCCTCCACCCGCAGGCCCGCGCGCGCCGCGTCGATCGTCATGCGCACCTCGCACCCGAACCCGGGAGCGACCGGGAAGCACGCGTCGCGGGCGGCCTGCGAGAGCGCCCGCTGGCCCGACAGCGGCTCGCGCGCCTCGAAGCCGCCGAACGCACGGACGAGCGCCCGTGCGGTGCCCTTCGCGATCCCGAAGCCGCCGCCCTGCCGCTGCGCGAAGGCCGCGATCGCGAGGTCGGCGCCGTCCTCCAGCAGCGGCGCGAGCTCCCCGGCGAGGTCGGCATCGCAGAGCAGCAACCGCCCCGGCGGAGCCTCCCGCTCGGCCAGCGACAGCGCCTGGCCCTTCCCGAGCCGCGGTAGGCGCAGGACGCGCGCGCCGGCGCGCTCGGCTGCCGCCGCCGTCGCGTCGCGCGAGCCGTCGTCGGCGACGAGCACCGCCGCGTCGGGGAAGGCCCGGCGCAGGGCCGCCACCGTCTCCCCGATCCGCGCCTCCTCGTCCCGCGCCGCGACCAGGATCGTGAGCGGCTCAGCCACCCGCCGCGGTGCGCGTCGGCCAGGGCGGCAGCGCCCCGTCGTCGGCGGACTTCTTCATTCCGTACTGGCCGGGATCGGCTCCAGCGAGCAGGAGGACCGTCGCCAGGCGCCCGACCCGCGTCTCCAGGTCGTCGACCGACGACAGGCCCGCCTGTGCGAAGGCTCTCGTGGCCGAGCGCTGCGCGTCCGTGTGCTCGACTCCGACCGCGGGCACCGAGACCGACCCGAGCCCCGCGTAGAGGCCGCGCAGGAAGCGGCTCGTCACGCCGCGCTGCGGGTCGGCGGTGCGTACCACGAGGACGCCGTCGGCCGGCGGCTTGCTCGCGCCGTCGCGGTCGTCGAAGAGCGCCTCGGTGAGGGAGTCCGAGAGCGGTGTGTCGCCGCCCAGCATCAGCTCCTGGCCGAGGGCGCGACCGAGCTCCTCGACGTTCTTCCGGCCGCGCAGGCCCTGCGCCGCGGGCTGGCCTCGCAGCGCGGCGTCGAGCTGGCGGACGTCGATCGGCACCTTGATGGCACGCAGCCGCAGCTGCTCCGCGCCGCTGTCCAGGAAGAGCCGATTGACCTCGGAGGGGATCCCGCCCTTGACCGAGCCGACGACCACGACGGCGATCTGCTTCCCCTTGAGGCGGTTCCGCACGAGCAGCGGATAGGTCTCGTCGATGTACGCGAGGGCTGCCTGCTGCTCGCGTGCGTTCGCCTTCGACTGCGTCGACGTCTGGTCGAGCTGGCGCTGGTACTTGGCGACCTGCTCCTCCAGGAGCTTCGTCTTCTGGTTGTCGACGGGCCCGGAGATGCCGACGCCGACGAGGATCCCGATGATCAGCGCCAGAAAGACGGCCGCGAGCGACGCGACGTGGTAGCGGAGGTCGAACATGTCAGCAGGGCACTAGAGCTCGGCGGCAGTCTGGCACAAGGAATGCAGGCGCCTGAGCGCGTTCCGGGGCAGCGAGCGGCGCAGGCCGACCAGGAAGGGGCCGCTCACGGTCAGCACCGCCCGTGTGTGCTGGTTGCCCGCGTCCTCGAGCTCCAGCTCGACGTCGAGGCGCTCGCTCGTCATGTACCAGGTCACGCGCTTCAGCGGCTCGACCTCGATCACCATCAGCGTCGACTCGACGCCCGGGCGGTGGAACAGGCCCGGCCGCATGGCCGCGTGCAGCTTCCAGCGCGCGGCCGGCGCCAGGCCCCGGCGGTCGGGCGTGACCCCGGCGACGCCCGGCCACCAGTCGGAGAAATGGTGCGGCTCGGCGAGGAAGAGCCAGACGTCCTCGAGGGGCGCGAGCAGCTCGCTGGCTGCGGCGTAGGTCGGCATCGGGTCCTTTTAGCCGAGCCCCAGCACGTCGCGGATGCGCTCGCTGAGGAGGCTGATGAAGTCGCGCAGGCCCGGAGAGGCCGCGACGGCCACGGCCACCGCGCCGAGACCCGCGATCGTGAACAGGATCAGCGGCCAGAGCCCGACCTGGCGGCTCACCAGCCGGGAGACGCCCTTCGCGTCGATCAGGATCTCGCCGACCTTCAGCCTGGTGACGAAGGTCGAGGACATGCCCGCGCGGTCGCGCTCGAGGAACTCCGTCAGGTTGAAGTGCGTCCCCACGGCCACGATCAGCTCCGCGCCCTTCTCGAAGGCGAGCAGAAGGGCGATGTCCTCGCTGATCCCGGGAGCCGAGACCGTCGAGTAGCGGAGGCCGAGCCGCTCGAGCCGCGGCGCGCCCGGGGCCGCCCCGTTGCGGTACGCGTGCACCACCAGCTCGCCCCCGCTGCGGAGCGCGTCGTCCGAGACGGAGTCCATGTCGCCGACGATCACGTCCGGCTTCATGCCCGCGGCGATCAGCGCGTCCGCGCCCCCGTCGACGCCGACCAGGACCGGCTTGAAGTCGCGCACGTACGGTCTCACGATCGCGAGGTCGCGCTTGTAGCCCGGGCCGCGGGCGACGACCAGCGCGTGGCGCTCGCGGAAGCGCGTCTCGAGGGACGGGAAGTCGATCCCCTGGGTGAGCAGGCGCCCTTCGTCCCGGAGGTAGCGGAGCGTGTTCTCGGCGAACCCCTCCAGCGCCTCGGTCACCCGGCCCTGCTGCTCGGCGAGGGCCCGGTGGAGCTCGTCGGCGGCCAGCGAGCGGCCGTTCGCGAGGCACGTGCCGTTGCGGAAGAGGCTCGAGCCGCGCACGGTCACGTCCTCCCCGTCGCTGAGCTCGTCGAACAGCGGCGCGCCCGGCGCGTCGATCAGCCGGACGCCGCCTCGCACCAGCAGGAGCGGCCCGGGATTGGGGAACCGGCCGCTCTGGGACCTGGCCACGTTCACGACCACGCGCACGCCCGACTCGAGCAGCTCCTCCGCGGAAACGCGGTCGATGTCCTGGTGGTCGATGATCGCGACGTCGCCGGGGCCGAGGCGGCTGACGAGGTTCTTCGTGCGCTTGCCGAGGCGGGCGCGGCCGGTGAACTCGATGAAGCTCATCGGTCCTGCTGGACGGCGGAGATGAACTGCTCGCCGCCGAGCATGCGGGTCAGCTCGTCGCGCCGCTCGTCGTCTTCGAGCTGCTCGATGGTCGTGTGCGTCGGGTCGCCGGCGACCTTCTCGACGCGGAAGTGGCGGTCGGCGACCGAGGCGATCTGCGGCAGGTGCGTGATCGTAATCACCTGGGCCCGCTCGGCGAGGCGCGTGAGGGTCTGCGCGACGGCATGTGCGGTCTGGCCGCCGATGCCGGCGTCGATCTCGTCGAACACCAGCGTCTCGCCGCCGGCCACGGCCGCAATCGCCAGCGCGATGCGGGAGAGCTCGCCGCCGGAGGCGGTCTCGGCGGCCGGCGCGAACGGCAGGCCGGCGTTCGGCCGGATCAGGAACGCGGCCTCGTCCGTGCCGGTGGCACCAGGGTCTCGCTCGCGCAGCTCGACCCGGAACTCGCCGTCGCCGAGCCCGATGCCGCGAAGCTCGCCCGCCACTGCGGCCGCGAACGGCTCGGCGGCGCTCTCGCGGGCGCGGCGCAGCTCCCCGGCGAGCTCGTTCGTGCGTCGCTCGGCCTCCGCGAGCGCCGCCGCCGCAGCGGCGACCGGGTCGGCGCCTTCGTCGAGCGCCCGCAGCTCGTCGCGCGCCTCCATCGCGCGGGCCAGCAGCTCCTCGTAGCTCTCGCAGCGGAAGCGCCGGCGGACTGCCGCGAGGCGGTCGAGCTCTGCCTCCACGTGCTCCAGGCGGTCCGGCTCGGCTTCGAGCGAGGCGAGGAACGCGCGCAGCTCGGAGGCGGTCTCGCGCAAGCGTAGCTCGGCGTCGCGCAGCTCGTTCCCCGCTCGCTCGAGCTCCGGAGCGAGCCGCTCGAGCGGCGCCACTGCGCGCTCGGCTCGCGCTGCGAGCCCGGCCGCGCCGTCGCCTTCGTCCGGCGCGAGCGCCTCGGCGGCCGCGACGGTCCCTTCGGCGAGCCCCGTCACGTGGCGCAGACGCTCGCGCTCGGCGCGCAGCTCGTCCTCGGTCGCCGGCTCGAGGCCCTCCGTGTCCTCCGCGAGCGCGCGCAGCTCGGCGAGACGCGCCTCGGCGGCGGCAGCGTCCTGCGTGAGCTCGTCGTGGCGGCGCCTGGCGGCAGCGAGCTCCCGCCAGGCCGCGCGGAGCTCCGCGCGGCGCCGCTGCTGCTCGTCGCCCGCGAAGGCGTCGAGCACGTCGAGCTGGTAGGCCGGCCGCGCGAGGCGGCGCTGCTCGAACTGGCCCGACATCGCGAGCAACCGCTCGGCCGCGGCGGCGACGTCCTCGCGCGCTGCGCTTCGTCCCCAGGCGTAGGCGCGCGTACGGCCGTCCGGGAAGACCCGCCGCGCGAGCACGAGGCCGTCCTCGTCCTGCGGCCGCAGCTCGGAGATCGCGGCGAGCTCGTCGTCGTCGAAGAACCCGGGCGGAGGGTCGAGCTCTGCCTCGACGTAGGCGTCGTCGCCGTCCGGCCCCACGAGCGCGGCGTCGCCGCGGGCACCGAGCAGCAGCCCGATCGCCTGGGCGAGGATCGTCTTGCCGGCGCCGGTCTCGCCGGTGATCGCGTTCAGGCCCGGCCCGAAGGCGAGCTCGGCGCGCCTGATGAGGACGAGGTTCTCGATGCGGAGGCCCCGAAGCACGCCTGGATGCTACGTCCGAGCGCCGCCCGCGGCGAGGCGCGAAAAACGACAGGCCCCGCCGCCGATTGTTCTGTTCACGCGCGCGCCCCCGGGTGGGTGGGGGTTAGGGACGGTACCGGCCCAGCACTCGCGAGGTGTGGCGATTTTGCAGCGACTTCGTGCCGATTCATTCCACAGGCCTCGTGCCGGTTCACTCGGCGACGAACGTGCGACGGTAGCGCGCGAAGAACGTCTCCCCGGGCAGCGTGGCGAGGAGGCTTCGCTCGTCCGACAGCCGCGCGTCGACCTCGTCACCCGGAGCGAGCTCGTGCACGGCGTGCCCGTCGACGAGCACTGCCGCGCGGACGTCCGCCGTGCGGTTCGTCGCGGTCAGCGCCCTTCCGCGCGGCACGACCAGCGGCCGGGCGTGCAGCGAGTGCGGGGCGACGAAGGTCAGCGCCATCGCGTCGAGCCCCCACACGAGCACGGGGCCGCCGTTCGAGAGGTTGTAGGCGGTCGAGCCCGACGGCGTCGAGCAGATCAGGCCGTCGCAGGGCAGTGAGCCGAGATCCTCGTTTCCGATCGCCCAGCCGAGCTCGATCATCCGGCCGAGCGTCGAGCTCGTGACGACGACGTCGTTGACGGCCTGCCAGCGCTCACCGCCCGCCGCGGCCTCCAGCGCCGGGAGCTCGACGACGTCGAAGTCGCCCGCGAACGCCCGCCCCACGCCGGCCTCGAGCTCTTCCGCCTCCGCGGACGCGAGGAACCCCACCCGCCCGAAGTTCACGCCGAGCACCGGCACGGAGGTCCCGAGGAACAGCTTCAGCGCCCGCAGCATCGTTCCGTCCCCGCCGAGCACGACGGCGAGGTCTGCGGAGGCCACGTCCCCTGCCGCGCCGTCGCCGTGCTTCGCCACCTCCTCCTCCGGCAGGAGGAGCTCGACACCGCGCTCCTGCGCGACCGCCCGCAGGCGTTCGAGCGGCTCGCTGACCAGCTCGGCTTGGCCGTGCGTGATCACCGCGGCGCGCCGCACCTCAGGCCGTTGCATCGTCGATCCAGTCGTCGAGCTCATCCGGAATCTCCGGCCGGTCGCGCTGCACCAGGTGCAGGAAGAACTCGCGGTTCCCCTTCGGGCCGGGCAGGCCGGAGTCTACGACGCCGAGCGTCTGGGCCCCCCACTCCGGCGCGTTCTCCGCGACCTCCCGCAGCACGCGCCGCCAGACCTCGCGGTCGCGCACGACCCCGCGCTTCGCCTCGCCCCGCGCCGCTTCGAACTGCGGTTTCACGAGCACGACCGCCTCCCAGCCGGGCGCGGCAAGCCTGAGCGCCGGCGGCAGCGCCTTGACGACGCCCACGAAAGAGACGTCGCAGACGACGAGGTCCGGGGCGAACGGCAGCCCGCGCAGCTCGCGCACGTTCACGCGCTCGAGCACCGTCACCCGCGGGTCGCCGCGGAGGCGCGGATGGAGCTGGCCGTAGCCGACGTCGAGCGCGACCACGCGCGCCGCGCCGCGCTGCAGCAGCACGTCCGTGAAGCCGCCGGTCGACGCGCCGACGTCGAGCGCGTCGCGTCCGCCCGGATCGACGCCGAACGCGTCGAGGGCATGCGCGAGCTTCTCGCCGCCGCGGGAGACGAACCGCGGCGGTTGCGTCACGCTCAGCTCTGCCGACTCGTCGATGTGCTGCCCCGCCTTCTCGTACCCCGGCACGCGGCCTGCGAGCACCAGCGCCTGGGCCTGCGCGCGGCTCTCGGCGAGCCCGCGCTCCACGAGCAGCAAGTCGAGCCGCTTCTTCACACGACGACGGAGAGGACCGCGTCCCACGCGAGCTCGGAGGCGACCACGCCGAGCGCGGTCGTGTCGAGCAGCGGGTCGCCCTCCACTGCTCCGGTCGAGACGGCGAAGAGCACGTCGCCGTCCTCCAGCGCGTGGAACGGCTGGATCGCCCGCGCCATCGAGGCGTGCACCTGGCGCCCGAGCGTCCGCAGCTGGCGGGCGTCCAGGCGGAGGTTCGTGGCGACGACCGTGAGGGTCGTGTTCCCGGGCGGCGGCCGAACCGGCAGCCCGCTCGCGAGCCGCTCCTCCACGCCCGGCACGAGCCCTCGCCGCAATCCGCTCTCGCGCTCGTAGTGGCCGACGACGACCTCGCCGTCGCGGTCGACGATCGCCCCGATCGCGTTCACGACCGTGAAGACCGCGACCTTCGTCTCCCCGACCTGCCGGAACGCCGCGCCCTGGCCGGCCGGCTCGCCCTCCTCGTACGCGAACAGCTTTCCGGCGGTTGCCGAGCGTCCCGCGCCGCGCGGCCCGAGCGGGAACACGCCCGGCCGCGCCGCCCTCAGCGCCGCTCGCCCGAGCTCCTTGTCGGGGTAGACGCCGTTGTCGCGCCGGCCCCAGTCGAAGATGATCGCGCCCGCGACGAGCGGGATCTCGAGCCAGCCCGTCCGGTAGCCGCGCCGCGCGAACAGCTCGGCCGCGACCCCAGCCGTGGCCTCGAGCCCGTAGGCCGAGCCGCCCGCGAGGCAGATCGCGTGAACGAGGTCGTAGCCGGCACCGGTGACCCCGGGAGAGCCGCCGCGCACGTCGATCGAGGCGGCGGCGCCGTCTCCGAAGAAGAACACGGTGCAGCCGGTCGGGCCCTCGTCGTACTCGGCGACACCGACCTCGAGGCCGGGAAAGTCGAAGCGCAGCTCGGGCCCGTCGAAGACGGTGCGCGGGACGAGCTCCGCGGTGTCGTTGGTGAGGCGCGCCACCTACGAGGTGCGCGCCGCGAGGCCGGTCACGATCCCCGAGAGCACGGAGGTGTCGGCGTCGATCTCGGCCAGCCGCGCCTGCGCCCGCTCGGTCGCCTCGTCCGCGAGCGCCCGCGCACCCTCCGCGCCGTGCTCGAGCAGGTACCCGTCCTCGTCGAGGATGTCGTCGACGATCTGGAAGAGGAGGCCGACCTCGTCGGCGAACGCGCGCCACGGACGCTGCTCCGCCTCCGGCACCTCCGCGACCCACAGCGCGCAGGCGACCGAGGCCGAGAACAGACAGCCGGTCTTGAGCCGGTGCAGCGCGGCGAGGTCGTCGCCGCCGCCGGTGATGTCGAGGTACTGGCCGCCGATCATCCCCAGCGTCGCCTGGACGAGCTCGCGCGCGACCGCGGGCGAGGGATACGAGAGCGCGAGCCGCAGCGCCTCGCCGAGCAGCGCGTCCCCGGCGAGGATCGCGACCGCCTCCCCGTGCGCCGCCCACGTGCTCGGCTGGCCGCGGCGGATCTCGTCGTCGTCGAGCGCCGGCAGGTCGTCGTGGACGAGCGAGAACGAGTGCACGAGCTCGAGCGCCGCGGCCGCCGGCAGCGCCGCCTCCGGCTCTGCGCCCGCGGCCTCCGCGGTCGCGAGGCACAGGACCGGCCGCACCCGTTTGCCGCCGTCCGCGAACGCGTAGCGCATCGAGGCCTCCAGGCCGCCGAGCTCCGGGGTCAGCGCGAGCTCGCCGAGGTAGGACTCGACGAGCGCCCGCAACTTGTCCGTCGAGCTCACGATTCCGCCTCCCGCTTGGCCTGCTGCAACTGCGCCTCGACCTCCTTCGCGATCTCGGAGAGCTCCGTCAGGATCTCGATCGCCTCGTCGGGGTCCGTCGTCTCCTCCAGCCTGGCACGGGTGCGCTCGAGCCGGTCGAGCAGCTCCTCCGCGCTCTTGAGCCGCTCCTCGGCCCCGCTCACGCCGCTGCCTCGCGCACGATGCGGCCCAGTATCCCATTGACGAGCCGGCCGGCGTCCTCCGAGGAGTAGCGCTTGGCCAGGGAGACGGCCTCGTCGATCGCGACCTCCACGGGCACCTCGCCGCGGTCGAGCTCCAGGATCGCCATCCGCAGGATGTTGCGCTC
>DASSQK010000145.1:0-2200 GCA_035702555.1 Gaiellaceae bacterium
TCGCGGCTCGTGATCTCGACCCCGGAGCCGTCGAGCATGCGCGCCGTCTGCGAGCCGAGCGTGCCGTCCATGAACGCCTTCAGGTAGCCGAGGCGCAGGAGCGGCGAGCCGAGCCCGCTGCGCACGTCGACCTCGGCGAGCGCCTCCGCCTTCTCGGCAGGAAGGGACTGCCACACCCGCAGGATCAGCGCGTCCTCGTCCGCGAGCCGCTGCCAGAACCGCAGCGCGCCGAGCCAGCCGTCCTTGTCGTGGACGGCGGTCACGCCGCGCGAGGCGGCGAGCTTCATCGCGCCCCGCATGGCGTCGACGTACTCGTCGTCGGTGGTCTCGATGTAGCGGTCGCGGAAGTGCCAGCACGACTCCTCGCGCAGCACGCCCGTCGGCTCGCCCCGCTCGTCCAGCTCGACCACGCCGCCCGGAACCTGCAGGTCGCCGTTCGCGCGGGCGAGCGCCGCCGAGTTGAGCCAGACCGAGTGCGAGTCGCGCGCCATCAGCGCTACCGGCCGGTCCGGCGCGATCGCGTCGAGCTCGTGGCGTGTCGGCTCGACCGGGGGAGACCAGTCGCCGCTGCGCCAGCCGCGGCCGCGCAGCCACGCGCCGCTCGAGCCCGGCAGCGCCTCGCGCACGCGCGCGACCGCTTCCTCCAGCGAGCGCGTCCCCTCGAGCCGCACCTCGCCCTGGGCTAGCGCCCACGTCGCGAAGTGGACGTGCGAGTCGGTGAAGCCGGGGACGACGCAGCGGCCGCCGAGGTCGACCCGCTCGGGGCCGGGCAGCGCCGGCTCGTGTGCGCCGACGCCGCCGACGATCCGGTCGCCCGCGATCGCGAGGCTCCTCGCCAGCGGCAGCGAGGGCTCCATCGTGCGGACGACGCCGTTCTCGAGGATCACGTCGCCGTGATCGTACGACGAGCCGCTACCGGCCGGGCGACGGCTCGAGGCGGGCGGCCAGGCTCCGCAGCGCGGCCGCCGAGCCGGAGCGGACGGCCTCCCGGCGCGGCCGCTGGGGCTCGCGCACCGGGGCTGCCTTCCGCGGCGTGGCGGTGAACGGCCGGGCGACCTTGTCCCGCGCCGCCTGTGAAGTCACGAACAGCTCGAACATCTCGAATCCTCCTATCGGTGAACCGATTCATTCATCACACTAGCTGAAACGGTTCATTCCGTCTAGTATTCCCGCCGATGGCGGAGCGGCGCGTCCGGCTGCGAGACGTCGCGGAGCGCGCGGGCGTCTCCGTCGGGAGCGCGTCCCAGGCGTTCGGGCGCCCCGAGCTCGTCTCCGACGCCGTGCGGGAGCGCGTGCTCGCGGCCGCCGAAGAGCTCGGCTACCCCGGGCCCGATCCGGCGGCGCGCCGACTGCGGACCGGCCGCGCGGGCGCCGTCGGTCTGATCTTCAGCGAGCGCCTCGCGTACCAGTTCACCGACCCGGCGGCGCCGCCGTTCCTGCGCGGGGTCTCCCGCGAGATCGAGAAGTCGCCCACCGGCCTGCTGCTGATTCCGGACTCGCGCCGCCGCGACGAGGGCGCGCGGCTCGTGCGCGAGTCGGTCGTCGACGGGTTCATCGTCTACTCGGTCCCGCAGAACGACCCGCGCATGGAGGCCGCGCTCGGCCGGCACCTACCGATCGTCACGGTCGACCAGCCCCGCGGCGCCGAGACGCCGTTCGTGGGGATCGACGACCGCGCCGCGGCCCGCAGCGCAGCCGAGCACGTGCGCGAGCTCGGCCACGACCGCGTCGCGGTGCTCTCGTTCGTGACCACGCTCGAGCCGGGCACCGCGCTCGAGCTGGACCTGACGAGCGAGCGCCTGGCGGGCTACGAGGATGGCCTGGGCGCGGCCTGGAAGTCGGAGCTCGTCCGGATGTGCCGGCCGAACGCCCCCGGGCCGGCGCGCGAGGCGACGCTCGAGCTCCTCCGCGAGCCGAGCCCGCCGACGGCGATCCTCGCGATGAGCGACATCCTGGCCTTCGGCGCGCTCGAGGCCGCGGAGGAGCTGGGCGTCGCGGTTCCCGCCGGGCTGTCGGTCGTCGGCTTCGACGACAGCCCCGGCGCGGCGCACGCCTCGCCGCCGCTCACGACGGTGTCGCAGCCGCACGAGGAGAAGGGCCGGCTCGCGGCCGGAGCGCTGATCGAGGCGATCGAGCGCGGCTCGCGCGGCGAGCCGAGCCGGACGTTCCTCCCGACGGAGCTCGTCGTCCGCGAGTCGAC
>DASSQK010000146.1:0-3895 GCA_035702555.1 Gaiellaceae bacterium
GCGTCGGCCTCGAGCACGCCGACGTTCGCCCAGCGTCCACGCAGCCGCCCGGCGAGGTGCGGGTCGAGCTCCACGGCGACCACGCGCCGCGCCGACCGCGCGAGCTCCGCCGTAAGCCGGCCGGTTCCGGCCCCGAGGTCGACCACGAGGTCGAGCTCCGCGAGGTCGGCGTCGCGGACGAGCTCCGCCGCGTACCGGCTGCGCAGGAAGTGCTGACTAGGAGCGCGCCGCGAACGACGCGCCGTTGGCGCGCGCCGCTCGGACACGGACCATCACCGTGACGGTGGTCATGGCTCGATCATACGCGCAGCCGTCCGGGCCTAGGCCGGCTCGAGGTCCTCGCGCACGAGGCCGTAGATCACCCCGTCGACCCACTCCCCGTGGCGGTCGTACGCCTTTCGGCGTACGCCTTCCCTGATCCAGCCTGCGCGCTCCGCGTGGGCCTGCGCGCGCTCGTTGAACCCGTAGATCTCGAGCTGCAGCCGGTGGTAGCCGAGGTCGAAGAGCAGGTGCCGCTGGAAGAGCCGCGCAGCCTCGTCGGCGAGCCGCCGCCCGCGGAACTCCGGATGGACGGCCAGGGAGCCGAGGTTCGCGATCCGGCTGCGCCTGTTGGCGACCTGGAAGCCCATCAGCCCCGCGCGCTCGCCGTCGAGCTCGATCACGAAGCGGCCGTACTCCTGCGGCTCGGCCTGGGAGCGCTCGATCTCCTCGAGCAGGCCGTCGCGGTCGCGCGGCCGGACGACCGCCATGAACGGGTCGACGTCCTCGTGCGTCATCAGCTCGAGCAGGAAGTCGACGTCCGCCGGCTCGGCGCGCCTGATCGTGACGCTCACGGGGAGGGCGCGGCGACCGGCTCGCGCCGCGGGAACCGGACCGCACCCGAGCCGAGCGCGACGGCGCCGAGGATCAGCACCATCCCGGCCAGCTCCTCCCACGTCAGCGGCTCGCCGAGCAGCAGCACGCCGTAGATGAGCGCGGTCATCGGCAGCAGGTAGGTGACCAGGCTGACGCGCGCCGCGCCGTCGCTGCGCAGCACGCGGTAGAGGATGATCTGCGCGAGCGCGGTGCCGAGCACGGCCAGCGCGAGCACCGAGCCGGTCTCTTTCCAGCCGGGCACCTCCGAGGGCAGCTGCGCGAGCCCGAAGGGGAGCAGCACGAGGAGCCCGCCGATCATCGACGTTCCCGCGAGCACGAGCCCGCTCGTTCTGACGATCAGCCGCTGGCCCCAGAGCGCGCCGACCGCGTACGAGACCGACGCGACGACCACGGCCAGCGTCCCGGCGGCGCCCCACCAGCCCGCCTCGGGGTGGATCCCTGCGAGCACGCCGACGCCGACGAGGCCGACCAGGAAGCCGACGAGTCGCAGCCCGCGCACCGTCTCGCTCGGCTTGAATCGGATCGCGAGCAGCACGACGAAGATCGGCATCGTCGCGTTCGCGATCGCGGCCACGCCCGAGTCGATGTACTTCTCGCCCCAGGCGATGAGCGTGAACGGGATCGCGCCGTTCGCGATGCCGAGCGCGAAGCCCTCCCAGCCGAGCGCACGCATCTCCGCAACGGTCGTGGCCCAGCCGCGCTGCACCGCGAGGACGACGACGATGATCAGCGACGCGATCAGGAGCCGCAGCATCATCATCGTGGCGGGCTCGAAGGCGCGGTTCGCGACCTTGATGAACATGTAGGAGGCGCCCCAGAACGCGGCGAGCAGCCCGATGTAGAGCACGTACGAACGCGACACGCTCCGAGGCTACCGTTCCGCGCCCGGCCGGCCCCCCGGGACGCAGGCGTAGGCTCCGCCGGTGGCGATCGTGACGTTCCCCGACGGGACGCGGGTGCGGGCGTCGTCTCTGGCCGACCGCGTCGCGGACGACCCCGAGCGCGCGTACGGCCTCTACCTGGACGAGCAGTGGGCGCCGACCTGGCCCGCCGACGTCGTCGTTTGGCCGGACTTCGGGGTGCCCGCCGATCCCGACGTCGCGGCGCGGCAGATCGCGGACGCGTTTCTCCGGGCGCGTGGGGGCGAGCTCGTGGAGGTCGGCTGCCTGGGAGGCAGCGGCCGGACAGGCACGGTCGTCGCGTGCATGGCCGTGCTCGCAGGCGTCCCACAGGCGGAGGCGGTCGCGTGGGTGCGCGGCGCCTACCGGCCGCAGGCGGTCGAGACGGCCGAGCAGGAAGCCTGGGTCGCGTGGTTCGCCGGCTGGGCCTCCGGGGCCTCGGCTCGGTGAGCTCTGCAGACGTCTTCCTCGAGACGGAGCGACTGCTGCTGCGGCGGTTCACGGAGGACGACGTCTCGAGCCTCGTCGAGCTCGACGCCGACCCGGAGGTGATGCACTTCATCACCGGCGGCCGGGCGACGCCTCGCGAGGAGGTCGAGAGCGAGCTGCTGCCGGCCTTCTTCGGCCACTACGAGCGCTACGCCGGCTACGGCTTCTGGGCCGCGATCGAGAGGTCGAGCGGGCAGTTCCTGGGCTGGTTCCACCTCCGCCCGGACGAGGGAGCGGCGCCGGGCGAGGTCGAGCTCGGCTACCGCCTGCGGAGATCGGCCTGGGGCAAGGGCTACGCGACCGAGGGCTCGCGGGCGCTGATCGACAAGGGGTTCGGCGAGCTCGGCGTCGAGCGCGTGGTCGCCTTCACGATGGTCGTGAACGTCGCCTCGCGGCGGGTGATGGAGAAGGCCGGCCTCCGGTTCGTCCGGGTCTTCCACCAGCCGTGGCCCTACCCCATCGAGGGCGAGGAGGAGGGCGACGTGGAGTACGCGCTGCTCAGGTCGGAGTGGGCGCAGGAGCGAGCCTCACGCGCCTGACACCGTGACGGTCAGGCGCCCGCCGAGCGGCGGTCGGCCAGCTTCTTCAGCCCCTCCGAGCGCTCGGCCGTGAAGCGCACGAGCTCGACCTCGTTCGGCGTCAGCTCGGCTGCGGTCCCAGCGTCGTCGAGCTGCGAGCGCAGATGCTCCCTGACCGCGCGGGCGGTGAAGTTCCGGAGGGCATAGCGGATTCCCTTCATGCTCAGAAGAGTTTGTCGAGGCCGCGCGTCACGCCGACGCTTTCGCGGACAGCGCGGATCGCGAGGAGCGTCCCCGCCACGTACGGAGCGGGCGTCGACCCGGCGTCGTGTCGGATGGAAAGGCGCTCGTCCTCGCCGCCGAAGACGACCTCGGTCGAGACGCTGAAGCTCGGCAGCCGCAGCGAGTGCACCTGCGTCGTGCCGACGGTGGCGCCCCGCGCCTCCCGCGCGCCGAGCGTTTCCTCGACCGGCACCGCAACCGCAGGCGGCCCTACGGCAGCGAGGCGCTCGGCGAGCTCGCGCGCCGTCCCGCTCGGCGCGTCCGGCTTGCCGAGGCTCGCGTAGTCGATCACCTCCCAGCCGGGGACGTGGCGGGCCGCCTCCGTCGCGAACCGGAGCAGCAGGGCCGCGGTGATCGAGAAGTTGCCGGCCGCGATCACCCCCACCTCGTGCTCTCGCGCCCGCGCGTCGAGCTCGTCGTAGTCGGCCGCCGAGAGGCCGCTCGACCCGATCACGACGGCGACGCCGCGATCGAGCGCCGCGAGGACGTTCCCCTTGACGGCCGCCGCGCTCGTGTAGTCGACGAGCACGTCGGCGGGAACGGCGTCCAGCGCCTCCGCGACGGTCGAGTGACTCGCCGGATCGGAGCGGGAGACGCCGGCGACGAGCTCGAGGTCCGCCGCCGCGTCGACGGCCTCGGCGACCGCGCTCCCTGTCCAGCCCGTGACACCGGCGACGCAGACTCGTAGAACCACGGCCGCAGGCTACTTGGGCATGGGCAAAGATGACTTCGTGAGCGAGCGCGCGGACGTGGTCGTGATCGGCGGAGGCGTGATGGGGGCGGCCGCGCTGCGCTACCTGGCGGAGCTCGGCTGCGAGCGGGCCGTCCTGC
>DASSQK010000147.1:0-7578 GCA_035702555.1 Gaiellaceae bacterium
CTCGACCCGCGGGTGGCGGATCTCCTCGAACTCCTGCTCGGGGAACTGCGCCTCGAGCGCGTGCACGAGGCGCACGGCGGTCTCGCCCGTGGAGTCCGAGATCACATGCAGCTCGACCGGAGGCTTGGCCGCGTTCACGCGCGGGAGCGTAGCCTGGCCGCGCCGGCCGGTCGGCACACATTCGTCACGGTCACGTCACAGACATGGCAGAACGTCCGCGGTACGCTCGCAGCGGGCGGCGGGTGGACCTGTCATCCCCGCCCGGGTGGGGCCGCGCGCGCGTGATCCTTTAACGGGCGGCCCAGGCGAGGTTCAGCGCGGGATCTGGGAGAAGTCGCCCAGGCGGCCGAGCACGTCTCGCACGTCCAGCAGCAACCGCAGTCGGTTCGCCCGGACGGCCTCGTCCTCGTCCATCACCAGCACCTCGTCGAAGAACCGCTCCATCAGCGGCGCCAGCGTCGCGCCCGACTCGAGCGCGCGCCGCACGTCTCCGTCGACCTCGACCTGCGCGAGCCCGTCCGCGAGCGCCCGCTCGGCGTCCTCCTTCAAGAGCTCGCGATCGACCTCCTGCGCCGCATCCTCCGCCGCCCGCTCGGCCAGCCGGTGCGCACGGTCGTACGCCGTGTACACGCCCTCGAAGGCGTCCGACTCCCGCTCCTCGTACAGCGCCCGCGCGAGCGCCGCGACCCCGCCGAGATCGGCCACCGCCGACGCGCGCGCCGCGCGCACGAACTCGACCGGCAGGTCGAGCAGCCCCTCGAGCCGCTCCTCGACGAACCCGCGGACCTCGTCCGGGAGCAGCGATCGCGGCACGACGAGCCCGCCCTCGACCGCCAGCCGGTTCAGACCGATCGCCGCCCGCCGCAGGCCGTATGGGTCGCGCGAGCCCGACGGCCGGTGCCCGAGCGAGAACGACGTGGCCAGCGCGTCGAGCTTGTCGGCCGCCGCGAGCACCTTCCCGGACTCCGTCTGGGGCAGCGGGCCCCCGGACGCGTCCGGCAGGTACTGCTCCTCGATCGCGGCGCTGACCGCCTCCGGGTAGCCGGCCAGCCGGGCGTACTCGGCGCCGATGTACCCCTCGAGGTCCGGGAACTCGCGCACGAGCTCCGAGGCCTGGTCAGCCTTCGCCAGGCGCGCGGCCTCGAGCGTCGCCTCTCCGCCGCCGAGCTCCGATGCGAGCCGCTGCAGCCGCTCGGTCTTGTCCGCGAACGACCCGGCGCCCTTGAAGTACGTGATCGCGCCCAGCCGCTCGGCCAGTGCGTCGATCCCGACGCCGACATCGCGCTCGAAGGTGAAGCTCGCGTCGTCGAGCCGACCCTCGAGCACGTTCTCGTTGCCGGCCCGCACGAGATCCGGCTCGCCCCCGTTCGCGACGAACGCGAAGCGGTTGCCGCCGAGCGGAAAGTACCGTTGGTGCGACTGCATCGCGGTCACGACGACCCGCTCCGGCAGCTCGAGGAACCGCTCGTCGAAGCTCCCCTCGAGCACCAGCACGCTCTCGACGAGATGCACGACCTCGTCGAGCACGCCGGCGGGATCGCTCCAGCGGCCGATCGCGTCGAGGCCCTCGACGATCCGGCGGCGACGCTCGGACGCGTCCGGCTCGACGCCTGCCGCTCGCAAGCTCTCCTCGTATGCATCGGCGGCCGGGATCTCGATCGCACCCGCGGTGAACCGGTGACCGAAGCTGGTGGTCCCGACGATGCTCTCGGAGCCGAGCTTCGCGAGCCTCCAGCGCACCGGCCGCGAGAAACGGATGCCGCTGTCGTCCCAGCGCATCGACTTCGAGAACGAGAGCCCGCGCACGATCGCGTCGAGGCGTTCCGGCACGACGTCGCGCAGCGGCCGGCCCGGCCGCTCGACGCCGAGGAAGCCGTCGCGCTCGACCAGGTCGTCGGCGCCGACGCCGTGCTTCTTCGCGAATCCTGCGGCGGCCTTCTCGCGCAGCTCGAGCGGCGGGCCCTTGATCCACTCGTCGGGCGTCTGGTCGGGCACGTCGTCGAAGCGGAGCGCCAGCCGCCTGGGCCCGATGAACAGCCGGTCCGGGGCCGCGCCGAACTCGCGCTCGGCCAGCACGGGGAGCTGCTGCTCGGCCTCGTAGCACGCGCCGGCGGGAAGCTCCTCGCAGCCAATCTCAAGCAGCAGCGTCGCCATCGGCCTCCAGCTCGAGGTAGACGCGCGCAACCTCGCGGGCAAGGTCGCGGACACGGCCGATGTACGCCGCGCGCTCCGTCACCGAGAGCGCCCCGCGGGCGTCGAGCAGGTTGAGCACGTGCGACGCCTTCAGCACCTGGTCGTAGGCGGGCAGCGGCAGCAGCCGTTCGAGCAGCACGCGACACTCGTCCTCGTGCTCGCCGAAGCGCCGCGTCAGCACGTCGACCGGCGCGAGCTCGAAGTTGTACGCCGACCACTCGCGCTCGCTCTGGCGGTAGACCTCGCCCCACGTGACCCCCGGCGCCCACTCGAGCTCGAAGGCGCTGCCCTTGCCCTGCAGGAACATCGTCAGCCGCTCGAGCCCGTACGTGATCTCCGCAGGAACGAGCTCGACGTCGAACCCGCCGAGCTGCTGGAAGTACGTCCACTGCGTGATCTCCATCCCGTCGCACCAGACCTCCCAGCCGAGGCCCCACGCGCCGAGCGTCGCCTGCTCCCAGTCGTCCTCGACGAGCCGAACGTCGTGCCGCCGCAGGTCGATACCGATCGCTTCGAGCGAGCCGAAGTAGAGGTCGAGGACGTCTGCGGGCGCCGGCTTGATCACCACCTGGTACTGGAAGTAGTGCTGGAAGCGGTACGGGTTCTCGCCGTAGCGGCCGTCGAGCGGCCGGATGACGGGCTCGACGTACGCGGTCTTCCACCGGCTCGGGCCGAGGCTGCGCAGGAACGTCGCCGGATTCATCGTCCCCGCCGCGAGCTCGGTGTGGTACGGCTGCATCAGGACGCAGCCGTAGTCCGCCCAGTAGCCCTCGAGGGCCCGGATCGTGTCCTGGTAGGTCGGAACGGCCAAGTCGCCAATCCTAGGGAAGAAAGCGCGCGGCACCACCGTCCTGTTGGTGTCCTTTCCGTGGACACGCCTGAGTCCGAGAGCGGGCCCCTGGCCGGGCCCGCTCGTCGTTCTCGGCCGGACGGGCTAGGACGCGAGCGTCCGGAGGCGAAAGCCGCCGTGGTACTCGTACGACGCGGTGATCACCTTCAGGGCTTCCCGCCCACCGCGTGGCGTGAGCCCAGCCTCGTGCGCCTCGGCGAGCGGCCGTCGCAGGAGGCTCTCGATCCCGACCAACCCGTCGTGCGAGAGCGGGAGCGCGCCGCTCGCGCAGTCGCGGCACACCGCGCCGCCCGCGCGCGGCGAGTACCCGGTGAGGCCGCTGTCGGCGCCGCAGTCGGCACAGCTCGTCACGTGCGGGAGGTAGCCCGCGAGCCAGAGCAGCTTCAGCTGGAACGAGAGCACGAGCGGGTCGACCGGCGGGCGGGTGTCCTGCGGCTCGAGCTCGTCGAGGAGGTCGAGGAAGCGCGCGAGCGCATGGAACGCGCGCTCGTTCGCCTCCTGCTCCGGGAAGAGGCGGAGCATCGCCTCGGCGGCCACGAGGCCGACGCCCAGCCGGTACGGCTGCTCGCGCGCGGTGCGGTGGGAGCGCAGTAGCTCCACCCCGGTCACCGTCTGGAGCTCGCCGCTGCCCTGATGCAGCTGGAGCTCGACGTGGCTCAACGGCTCGAGGCGCGCGCCGAAGCGCGATTTCGTCTTCCGCACGCCCTTGGCGACGGCGCCGACCCGCCCGCGGTCGAGCGTGTACAGGTGCAGGACCCGGTCGGCCTCCCCCAGGCGGAACGAGCGCAGCACGACCGCCTCGGTCGTGTAAGAGCGACCGGCCATCGCGCTCAAGTGTACGTCCGGGGCAGGCGGGAAAAGCACCGCCCCCGATATCGTTTTCAAGCCGGTATGGCAAGAATCGAGATGTATACGACTCCCTGGTGCGGCTACTGCGTCCGCGCGAAGACGCTGCTCGAGTCGCGTGGCCTCCCCTTCGACGAGATCTCGCTCGACGACGACCCAGGGTTCCGGCGGCGCCTGGTCGAGCTCACCGGCGGCTGGACGGTGCCGCAGATCCTGATCGACGGCCGCCCGATCGGCGGCTACACCGAGCTCTGGCAGCTCGACCGCAGCGGCGAGCTCGAGCGGCTGGCGGCATGAAGAAGGCGGGGCTTGCGCCCCGCCCTCCAGTTGACCCCCACTTTCCCCGTTGGGTTCAGCTTGGCCGCATCGACCTGCTTTCAAACGTCTAGGCGTATCCGTTGTTCGCAGGGTTTTCGAGCCGCTGGCAGTTGGGGCAGTACCAGGTTCCACGCCCTGCCGCGCGGATCTTCTCGATCGGACTGCCGCAGCGGAGACACGGCTCGCCCTCGCGGCCGTAGACCTTGAACTCGTGCTGCATCCGCCCGGAGCCGCCGTCCGGAGTCCGGTAGTCGCGGAGCGTCGCGCCCTGGCGCTCGATCCCGGCTCGAAGCGCCGCCCGAATCCCCCGGTGCAACGCGCGCAGCTCGTCGAGGTCGAGGTCGCCTGCCGGCCGCTGCGGATGGATCCGCGCACGCCAGAGCGCCTCGTCGGCGTAGATGTTCCCGACTCCCGCGAGGCGGCGCTGATCGAGGATCGCCGCCTTCACCGGCGCGCGCCGGTTCTCGAGCGCCTCGGCCAGCCGCTTCGTCGTGAACGCGGCCTCGAGCGGCTCCCCGCCCAGCCGCTCGGCGAGGTACGGCTCGACCTCCTCTGGCTCGGCGAGCAACCACGTTCCGAACCGGCGCACGTCGCGGTACAAGACGTCCGATTCGTCGTCTAACCTGACAACGGCGCGTCGGTGCGGGTCGTCTCCGAGGGCAGCTCCCGCCTCCACGTGCAGCACGTTCCCCGTCATTCGGAGGTGGATCAGGAGAGCCCGACCAGACTCGAAACGGACAATCAGATACTTGCCGCGTCGATCGACTGCGGCGACACGCTCGCCTCTCAGCTCGGCCGCGACCTCGACCGGGTCGAACGGACGTGTCAGCCGTGCGTCGGTGATCTCGACGTGCTCGAAGCTGCGGCCTGCGAGCTTCGGCTCGAGCCGGCGACGGACGGTCTCGACTTCCGGAAGCTCGGGCACCGCACCAGGGTAGTCGCGGGCTGCCCGGTGGTCATGGCCTCCCGGGCCGCGTGCCGGACGTCCTAGGCGATGACGTCGAGCACGACCGACCGCTGCGGCGGCGGCTCGTCGGCGATCGCGTAGGCGGCGGCGACCTCCCGGGCCGCCTGTTCCGCGCCGGCCTCGCTCGCAGCGTGGACCTCCGCCAACGGCTCGCCGGCCGCGACCCGGTCCCCGCGCTTGCGCAGGCAGACGACCCCGACGCCGTGGTCGATCGTGTCGTCCTTCGTGCGGCGGCCGGCGCCGAGGTGCAGCGCCGCCTGTCCGATCCCGACGGCGCCGAGCGCGCTCACGTAGCCGCTGCGGTCGGCGGCGACCGTCTGCACGACCGGAGCGGCCGGGAGGACGTCTTCGCTGGGGTGGCCGCCCTGCGCGCTGATCCACCGCTCGTACGCCTCGTAGGCGGAGCCGTCCGCGATGGCCTGCATCGCGCGAGCACGCCCTTCGTGCTCGTCGACGCCCAGGTCCGAGACCGCCAAGAGACGCGAGCAGGCGGCGAGGACGAGCTCGAGGAAGTCCGGAGGCCCCTCACCCCGCACCGTGGCGATCGCCTCGCGGATCTCGAGCGCGTTGCCCACCGCGCGCCCGAGCGGCTGGTCCATGTCGGTCAGCAGGCAGACGACCTCGCGTCCGGCTCGGCCGCCGAGGTCGAGCATCGCCTCGGCGAGCGCGCGCGCGTCGTCGATCGACTTCATGAATGCGCCGTCGCCCACCTTCGCGTCGATCACGATCGCGTTCGCGCCGCCCGCGATCTTCTTCGACATGATGCTCGCCGCGATCAGCGAGTAGTTGTCGACGGTCGCCGTCACGTCGCGGAGCGCGTAGAGCCGCTTGTCGGCCGGGACGAGATCGGCGGAGGCGCCGATGATCGCCATGCCCGCGTTCTTCACCTGCCCGATGAACTCGTCGGTCGAGAGCTCCACCCGGAAGCCGGGGATCGACTCGAGCTTGTCCAGCGTTCCGCCCGTGTGCCCGAGGCCGCGGCCGCTCATCTTGGCGAAGGGAACGCCGCAGGCGGCGACGATCGGGCCCACCGCGATCGAGGTCTTGTCCCCCACCCCGCCCGTCGAGTGCTTGTCCACGACCTTCCGGCCGAGCGCCGAGTGAAGGTCGACGGTGTCGCCGGTGGCGATCATCGCCTCGGTCAGCGCGTACGTCTCCGAGCTCGTCAGCCCACGGAAGAAGATCGCCATGCACAGCGCCGCCAGCTGGTAGTCGGGCACCTCGTCGCGCGCGTACGCGAGCATCAGCTCGTCCCACTCCTCGGGCAGCAGCTCGCCGCCGTCGCGCTTGCGCTCGATGAGGTGGGCGGGATGGATCATCGCTCGGCCACGAAGACGGTTGCGCGGACACCGGCCCTGAACGGCCCCTCGACCTCCGGCAACGGCCGTGGCACCTCCGCGCTGAAGATCGTCGACTCGACGTAGCGGTGCACGGCCTCGCCGTCGGGAAACACGAGCGACGCATCGACGTCCCGCCGCTCGACCGCGCGGAAGTGACGAGCGACGTGCTCGGCGCCGTTCTCCCGCGAGAACGGCCGTTCGGGCTGCCGGTAGCCCACCAGCCGCCAGACCTCGGCGAGGTGCTCCACGCCGATCGTGACGGCGACGAGGCGCCCGCCGGGCTCCAGCACGCGCGCGAGCTCCGAGAGCACCCGCTCGAGGTGGTCGACGTGGTAGAGCATCGCGTTCGCGACCGCGCAGTCGAATTCTCCGTCGGCGAACGGCAGGTTCTGGACGTCGGCGACGCGCGCGTCAAGGCCGCGCCCCCGCGTCAGCTCGACCATCCGCGGCGAGAGGTCGGTGGCGACAACCTCGGCGGTTGTCTCGCGCGCGAGCCGTTCCGCGAAGTTCCCCATCCCGCACCCGACCTCGAGCACCCGCGTCGGCTCGCCCTCCACCACCGCGTCGAACGCGACGTCGAACGCGTCCGGTCCCTCGCGGAAGCGGAGCTGGAAGTCTCGCCGCACAGCGAGGCCGTCCTCGCTCGCGTACTGCAGCCGGACGAGGTCCGGGTCGTTGAGCCGCATCAACGCGCCTCGAACAGCTCGATCGGGTTTCCCCACGGGTCCTCGACGAGCTGCCAGCTGCCGGCCGGCCCGTCCACGCGCGGCCCCCGCGCCGGCAGCCCGTCCGTCGCTGCCTCGAGATCCGAGACGTCGAGCACGATCCGGGTCCAGCCGCCGGGAGCGGCGCCCTCCTGGTCGCGGCCGGAGCTCCCCGGGCCGCTCAACCAGAGCTCGAGCCCGCCGCGTTGCACCAGCGTGACCGGCCCGAACGAGCGCTTCTCCTCGAAGCCCAGCCGGCCGGTGTAGAAGCCGACGGCTTCGGCGAGGTCGTCGACGAGGTAGCGAACGGTTGCGGTCACGGCTCGACGATCGGGGTCCCGGGAATGCCGCGCGACGGAG
>DASSQK010000148.1:0-2103 GCA_035702555.1 Gaiellaceae bacterium
TGAGCGCTCTGCGGCGCCGCCGGCTCGTGCAGGACCTCTCGGCGCCCGACGACGCGACGCGCTGGGCGGCGGCGGTCGAGCTCGCGCAGACGCGCGACGAGCGGATGCTGCGCCGGGTCGAGCACGTGCTGGAGAACGGACGCAGCGACGAGGGCCGTGCGGCTGCCGCGTACGTGCTCGGCTTCAGCGGCGAGAGCGCGTTCGCGGACACGCTCGCCCGGAGGCTCGTCGACGCGGACGAGAGCGTCGTCGTCCGCTCGTATTCGGCCGAGGGACTGGGCCACATGCTCGCGCACCAGCCGGTCTTCGCCGGGATCCGGACCGCGATCGTCACTTCCCTCGGCGATCCCGAGCCGGAGGTGCGCTTCTGGTCCGCGTTCGCAGCGGGCGCCCTGGAGCTGCAGGAGTCGCGCCCACGCCTCGAGCGCTTGCTCGGGGACGAGGCGTTCGTCGAGGGCTGGTGGACGGTTGGGCAGGAGGCGGAGTGGGCGCTCCGCTGCCTCGACGGCGAGGAGCATCCGCCGCTCCCGGATCGCGTCTAGGCACAGCGGGTGGCGCAGGCCTAGGCTCAGCCGATGCGGATCATCGCCGGCTCGCGGAAGGGCGCTCGCATCTTCGCGCCGAAGGGGCTCGAGACGCGGCCGACGGCCGACCGCGTACGCGAGGCCGCCTTCAACCTGCTCGGCCCCGGCGCCGCGGACGACGCTAGCGTGCTGGACCTCTTCGCCGGCTCGGGCGCGATGGGCCTCGAGGCGCTCTCCCGCGGCGCCGCCGGCGCCACCTTCGTCGAGAGCGACCGCGAGGCGTGCCGCACGATCAACCGCAACCTGGACAAGCTCGCGCTCGAAGGCGCGACCGTCCTCTGCCAGGACGCGCTCACGGCCTTGCGCGCCGATGTCCGCCAGGGCACCCGTTACGATCTCGTGCTGGTCGACCCGCCCTACCGGAGGTTTTCTTCCCTGCAAAACGCCCTGATTCAGCACTTGCCCGAGGTCCTCGCCCGCGGCGGCGCGCTGCTCGTCGAGACCGCCGCCGAGGAGGAGCCGGACCTGCCGCTCCAGAAGCGGACGACCCGCCGTTACGGCGCCGCCCGCCTGACGCTCTTCGAGCACGAATGATCACCGCCATCTACCCCGGAACCTACGACCCGGTCACGAACGGGCACGTCGATGTGATCACGCGGGCGGCGGCGATCTTCGACCGCGTCGTCGTCGGCGTCGTCGGGAACCCGCAGCACAAGCAGCCGATGTTCAGCCTCGACGAGCGGGTCACGTTCCTGCGCGAGACGCTCGAGGGCCTCGAGAACGTCGAGGTCGACGTCTTCTCGGAGCTCGTCGTCGAGTTCGCGCACAAGTGGGAGGCGAAGGTGATCGTCAAGGGCCTGCGTGTGATCTCGGACTTCGAGTGGGAGTTCCAGATGAACCAGCTGAACCGCACGCTCGCGCCCGACGTCGAGACGGTGTACGTGATGGCGAGCCCGTCGGTCAGCTTCGTCTCGTCGAGCGGCGTGAAGGAGATCGCGAGCTTCGGTGGAAACGTGGACGAGCTCGTGCCCGAGCCGGTCGCACGCAGGTTCAAGGAGCTTTTCCCGGACGGCCGCCCGGGGACGCCGGAGAACCCGCAGGAATGAGCGCGATCGAACAGCGACTGGCCGCGGGCGGAGAAGTCCGGCTCGGGAAGCGCGAGGCGCAGGACGTGCTGCAGAAGCTGCGCGCGCGCGGGGCCGCGAGCTCGAGCGCCGAGCGGATCGAGTCGCAGCTGGCGGAGGGCGACGAGGTCGTCCTCGCTCCCGACGAGGCCGAGACCGTGCTCGAGGAGCTGCGGGCGAGCGGCCGTCGTTGGGTCTTCGGCAGCGACGAGCCGCGCGAGCACGAGCCGCCCCGCGCCGTCCGCCCGGAGCCCGAGCCCGAACCGGAGCCTGAACGGCGGGGATTCTTCAGCAGGCTGTTCAAGCCGTAAGCGCCTGTAAACTCCGCCACCGATGGACGTACTGGTTCTGATCGACAAGCTCGACGACCTCGTGCACAACGCGAAGGCCGTGCCGCTGACCGACCAGGTCCGCATCGACCGCGAGGAGATCTACGACATCCTCGACCAGATGCG
>DASSQK010000149.1:0-3340 GCA_035702555.1 Gaiellaceae bacterium
ACGTTCGCGATGTAGTGGTAGTCGAGGAACTGCTCGAGGTCGCCGAACTGGACGCCGTTCTCGACGCGGACGTCCTGGTGCTCGTGGCGGTAGTCCTCGTTGGGCTCGGTCATGCGGAGCCCGGGGTAGCCCTGGTCGAGGAACGGGCCGTCGTCGGTGCCTCGCAGGAAGCGGTCACGGCGGTAGATGATCCAGACGTTCATCTTCGGAATCGCCGCCTGCGCGGCCTCACGGACGAAGCGAGCGAGCTCACGAGGGGGCGAGTCGTTCTCGCCGCCCATCGTCCGGCGGATAGCGGCCTGCTGAGGCGTCTCCTGAGGCGACGGGCCCTCCGCGAAGACGCGCAGGTCGCGCCGGTCGCGCACGCCGTTCTGACCCAGCGAGCTGCCGATGATGTCGTTCGAGAACATCCCGGCGACGTTCGTGCCCGCGGTCTTGAGCCGTCCCGCGAAGTTCACCGCGCCGAATGTGCCCTGCTCCTCGCCGGAGAACACGGCGAAGATGAGCGTCGCGTCGAACTGGTGCTTCGCCATCACGCGGGCGAGCTCGAGCACCGCGGCGACGCCCGAACCGTCGTCGTCCGCGCCCGGGGCGTCCGACGTGCCGTTGAGGACGTCGGTCACCCGCGAGTCGAGATGGCCGCTGACGACGTACGTGCGGCCGGTGGACGCCGGCTGCGTGCCGTGCAGGGTGGCGATGACGTTGGTGATCGTCGTCGGCACCGGGATGCGCGGCCCCGGTGGCTGGACGAACGACTGCTTCTCGACGGTCATTCGGCCGCCGGACGCCGCGGCGTCCTGCTGCAGTTGCTCGTACACCCACTCGGTCGCCGCTCCGATGCCCCGGTTCGGGTCCGTTTGCGTCGAGAGCGTGTGCCTCGTCCCGAACGAGACCAGCTTGTGGATGGTGGCCTCGATGTTGCGTGAGTGGACGTCCCTGAGCATGTGCCGGACGTCGTTCGAGACCGGCGGCCGGGCGCCGCCACCCGCGGCCGACCTGGTGCCGACCGCCAGCGTCAAGAACGCTGCCAGCGCACCTGCGCACGCGACCACGAGCAGGCCAGATGCCAGCTTCTTCATAGGGTTCTCCTCCCTGGCTAGGAGTTCGGGGATACGGAGCCGCTACCCAGGTTCAGGAGGTTCTAGTCGCTTCTGTTACGACCTCAGTCGTGCACGGGCGAGCTCGAGCTCCTCGTCGCTCACGCCCGCGTCGCGCAGGTACTCCTCGACGCCGCCGTAGCGCCGCCGTAGCTCGGCGAAGACGCCGAGCATCGTCTCCGGCCGCGTCTGCGCGATCCGGCGTAGCTGCTGCCGCTCCGCCTCGGACTCGGCCGCCGCGAGCCAGCCCTCGTGCCGCTCGCGCAGCCGCTCCTCGCTGAGGGCGAAGTCGGCGGCGATCGACTCCTCGTCGACGTCCGCGAGGTGGAGCAGGAACGCCGTCAGCAGCCCCGTCCGGTCCTTGCCGCCGACGCAGTGGATCACCACGCCTCCCTCGGGCGCGTGCGCGACCGCGCGGAGCGACGCTGCGACGTTGTCGCGGAAGCGCTCGAGGAAGATCAGGTAGGCGTCGCGGTTCGCCGTCGCGTCGTCGGGCGCCTCGGCGTTCACGCGCTCCAGCTCGGCGGCGATCTCCTCCCACTCGGCGTCGCTCGCCTCCATGAAGGGGACGTGGACGACCTCGACCGGTAGCTCGGCGGGCGGGTCCTCCTCGCGCTCGTGGTCGCCCCGCAGGTCGATCACCGTGCGGACGCCGTGGTCGACGAGGGCGCGCCAGCCCTCGTCGCTCAGCAGCCGCACGCTGTCGGCGCGGACGATCGCGCCGCGCCGCGTCTCGCCCCCGTCGCCGGTCGCCAGGCCGCCGAGGTCGCGGACGTTCAGGCAGCCGTCCCAGACGAGGTCTCTAGGCGGCGACTGCGGCGAGCTGGGTCCCCTTCAAGGTGGTCGAGGTGGCGGCTTCGATCGTCACCGGCACGAGCTCTCCCGGGGAGGCGGTGCCGGCGAAGTTGACCGTCGTGTTCCGGCGGGTTCGCCCGCGCAGGAGCGCTGCGTCGTTGCGGCTCGGGCCCTCGACGAGGACCTCCTCGACGCCACCCACGCGATCGCGGTTCCGCGCCTCGGCCACACGCTGCACGACCTCGATCAGCCGCTCGATCCGCTCGCGTTTCACGTCCTCGGGCACCTGGCCGGGCATGGTCGCGGCCTCCGTCCCCTGCCGCGGCGAGTAGACGAACGTAAACGCGCCGTCGTAGCCGACCTCCTCGACCGCGCTCACGGTCTGCTCGAACTCGGCCTCGGTCTCGCCCGGGAAGCCGACGATCAGGTCGGTCGTGAGCGCGAGGTCGGGCACCGACTCGCGGAGCTCGTCCACGAGCCGCAGGTAGCGCTCGCGGGAGTAGGTGCGCCGCATCGCCTTCAGGACACGCGTTGAGCCGGACTGCAGCGGCAGGTGCGCGTGCTCGCAGACCGACTCGCACTCCGCCATGGCCGCGATCACCGGTCGGCGGAAGTCCTTCGGGTGCGGACTCGTGAAGCGGATCCGCTCGATGCCCTCGACGGCGTCGCAGGCACGCAGCAGCTCCTCGAACGAGCTCCCCACGTCGCGGCCGTACGAGTTCACGTTCTGCCCGAGCAGCGTTAGCTCGCGCACCCCTTCGCGCGCCAGGCCCTCGACCTCGGCGACGATCTCGCCGGGCCGGCGCGAGGTCTCTCGTCCGCGCACCGACGGCACGATGCAGTAGGCGCACACGGAGTTGCAGCCCATCGAGACCTGCACCCACGCCTGGAAGCGCCGCTCGCGGTGGAGCGGCAGGCGCCCGGCGAACGCGCGCTCCTCGGCGATGCCGAACGCGCTCCGCTCGACGCCGATCCCTCCCGCTCCGAGCCATTCGCCGAGGTGCGGGATCGAGCCGGGCCCGAAGGCGACGTCGACGTACGGGTAGAGCGAGAAGAGCCGCTCCCGCTGCGCCTCGGCGTAGCAGCCGCCGACGGCGATCACCTTCTCGGGGTCGCGATCCTTCAGCGCCCTGGCCTGCGCGAGGTGCGCGGCGAAGCGCTGGTCGGGCTTCTCGCGGATCGTGCACGTGTTGAAGACGAGCACGTCCGCGTCGGCCTGGTCCGGGACCTCGCCGAGGCCCAGCTCCTCCAGCATGCCCTTGATCCGCTCGGAGTCGTGGGCGTTCATCTGGCACCCGAACGTGGTGACGTGGTAGCGGCGCATCCGGCCCGAAACTCTAGCCGCGGCGCGGCTCTGGACACCCTCCGCGGGACATGTCACGCTTGTGCCGCCGTTGGGGGAACCGGACAGGGAGGGGTAACAGCATGCAGGCTGGGTCGTTGATCCG
>DASSQK010000150.1:0-6429 GCA_035702555.1 Gaiellaceae bacterium
GACCGACTCCTCGGAGACCTCCACCCCCCACACCGTCAGCGCACGCGAGGCCAGGGTGAGGCCGATCGTCCCGATCCCGCAGTAGAGGTCGTAGACGGTCTCGTTGCCGGTCAGCCCGGCGTACTCGCCCGCGAGCTCGTATAGCCGCTCGGCCATGCGCGTGTTCGTCTGCAGGAACGCGTTCGGCCGCACGCGGAAGCGCAGGCCGCAGAGCTCCTCCTCGATCGCCTCCTCGCCCCAGAGCAGCGTCGTCGGCAGGTTCGTCACCTCGGCCGGTGTCTCGTTCACCGACCAGTGGATCGAGCGCACCTCCGGGAACCGCCGCAGCACCTCGACGAGCTCGTCGCGGTCGAAGCGCTCGCCCTGCGCGGTCACGAGCTGCACGAGCAGCTGGCCGGTGTTGCGCCCCTCGCGCAGCACGAGGTGGCGCAGGTAGCCCGTGTGCTCGGCCTGGTCGTAGGCCTCGAGCCGTTCCGCCCGCGCCCAGTCGCGCACAGCGTTCCGCACCGCGTTGCCGAGGTCGGAGGTGAGCCAGCACCTCTCGATCTCGAGCACCTCGTCCCAGCGTCCGGCCCGGTGGAACCCGAGCGCGGGGCCCGACGGCGTCTGCGTGAACGAGTATTCGAGCTTGTTGCGGTAGTGGAAGACCTCCTCGGCCGGAACGACCGGCTCGAGCGGCGGCTCCGCGAGCCCTCCGATCCGCCGCAGCGCGTCGGCGACCTGCTCCTCCTTCGCCGCGACCTGTACCTCGTAGGCGAGATCCTGGAAGCGGCAGCCGCCGCACGCGGGGTAGTGCGCGCACGGGGCCTCGACCCGGTTCGGGCCAGGCTCCAGCACGTCGACCGCGAGCGCCTCGGCGTGGTTGCGCTTCACCTTCGTCACGCGCGCGCGGACGCGGTCGCCGGGCAGCCCGCGTCGGACGAAGACGACGAAGCCGTTCAGCCGCGCGACGCCGTTCCCGCCGTAGGCGAGCGAGTCGATCGAGAGCTCGAGCTCCTGGTCCTTCGAGACGGGCGCGGCCATGGGGCCGCCCAGGCTACGAGAAGCGCGGGTGCAGCGGGAGGAGCAGCGGCGGGCGCGGCTGCTGGTGGAAGTCGAAGTCCTGCGCCAGGTCGCCGATCTGCGGCATGGCGTCGCGCACCGACGGCCGCGGGTCCGGGCGGCCGTCCGTCGCCGGATCCAGCCGCTGGCCGCCGAGGAAGTCGTCCTCGATGAACTTCACGATCGCGTCGAGGCTCGCGGTGCGGTGGTCGACGAAGCCGTGTCGCGCGTAGGGCGAGATGACGAGCGCGGGGACGCGCATGCCGAAGCCGTTCCCGTCGACCGTCGGCGGCCTGACGTGGTCGTAGAAGCCGCCCCAGTCGTCCCAGGCGAGGAAGATCGCGGTCGAGCGCCAGTCCCGGCTGCGCATGACCGCGTCGATCACGTCGGTGACGTAGGTCTGGCCGCGGCTGACGAGCGCGGGCGGGTGCTCGCTGACCCGGTTGCTCGGCGTGAGCCAGGAGACGGCCGGCAGCGCCCCGCGCTTCGCAGCGGCGAAGAACGCCCGCATCGGCTGGACGTCGTGAACCTGGTGGTCCTGCCGCACGGTCGTGAACCACGGCAGCGGGTTCCAGATCCCGGGCGTCCCCGGGCCCTGCCACTTCTCGTTGCAGACCATCCCGTCGTCTCCGCAGTCCGGCTGAGCGCCCCTGAAGATGTAGTAGCGCCACGACACGTGGTTCCTGTGCAGCAGGTAGGTGAGGTCGGTCCACGCATAGCTCGGCTTGTGGTCTGTCGGGTTCTGCGGCTCGTGCGGCGGCGCGATCGGGTTCTCGACGGCGTTGACGCAGCTGAACGGGTCACCCGCCCGGTGGCAGCGGGCCGACCACTCCGAGAGCAGGTAGAGCTTCGAGGGCAGGCTCCAGGACCTGACCGACTCGAACATGTGGTCCCGCAGCACGAAGTTGCGCGCGTAAGCCCAGTAATTCGGGATCTCGCTCGCGTCGTGGTAGCCCATCACGTCGGGCTTCGAGGCCGACAGCGAGCAGAGCGGCGAGTCGGGCGCCTTCTCGCAGCCGGTGACGCGCCCGGTCCGCGCCGCGCGGATGAAGCCGTCCATCCTGCCGCCGTTCACGTCGCGCACGGCGTCGACGTGCTCGTGCGGGCCGCCGGCGTTCCGGTTGCGTACGTCGTGGAAGGGCTTGACGCAGATGTGCGTGCGCGGATCCGGGACGCAGACGGTGAAGCGACCCTTCACGCGCGGCAGGCCGTCGGCTCCCGGATACGTCCCGAAGTAGGAGTCGAACGAACGGTTCTCCTGCATGATCACGACCACGTGCCGGATCTTGTGGATGCCGGCGACCGGTCTCGCGGGGGAGCCCGGCTCGCGCGCGAAGAAGGCGACTCCCGACACCAGCGCCACCGACAACGCAAGCGCAAGCGGGAGACGCCGGGTCACAGACAGAACCTAAGCCGCGCCTGTTGAGTTCAGATGAAGCGGAAGTAGCGCTTTAACGAAGCGCGGTCACGTAGACCTTGCGGTCTCGTGGCCCGTCGAACTCGCAGAAGAAGATGCCCTGGTAGCGCCCGAGCGCGAGGCGGCCCTCGCGCAGCGGCACCAGCACCTCCGGGCTCATCAGCGACGCGCGCACGTGGGACGGAGCGTTGGGCCCGTCGGCGTCGTCGTGACGCCAGCTCCAGCCGTCCTCGACGATCTTCTCCATCGCCTGCTCGAGGTCGTTGGCGAGCACGGGATCGATGTCCTCGTTGATGGTCACCCCGGCCGTGGTGTGCGGGACGTAGACGAGTGCCGCAGCGGCGCCGTTTGCACCGTTCAGCGCCTCTTCGACCTCCGAGGTGATGTCGAGCAGCTGGGTCCGGCGCTCGGTCTTCAGGCTGATCTCGTGCACCCGGATATCCTACGGGCTGTGCCGAGCGACCCGACCTCTTCGATCGACCTCGACGCCTACCGGGCCGGCGCCGACCGCTTCATCGCCGAGCTCGACGAGGAGTACTACCAGCACTACGCCGGCCTCAAGGACCGGCTCGAGCTCGAGGACATCTACGAGCGGCACGCACAGCTGACGCAGCTCGACCAGGTGCAGGCGCTCGGAGCGAGCGTGGACGGCGACCGGCGCAACCGCGAGCTCTGGCACTTCGGCTGCGAGGGCTACCTCGGCAACCTGACGCGCGAGCACGCGGAGAAGGTCGCCGCGATCGAGGCCGAGCTCGAGGTGACCGTCGACGGCGAGCAGATCCCGTTCCGGATGCTGCGGCCCGAGATGGCGAACGAGCCCGACCGCGGCCGCCGCGAGAAGCTCGACCGCGCCATGTGGGAGGCGACCGAGGAGCACCTCAACCCGATCTACCTCGACGCGATCGAGATCGAGCGGCGCGAGCTGCCCGGGCTCGGCGCGTCGAGCTACGTCGAGCTCTACGAGCGCTTCGGCTTCCGGCTGCGCGAGCTCGCGACGCAGTGCGAGGCGTTCCTCGCCGACACGGAGAAGCTCTACGAGGACGTGCTCGGCCGCGCGGCCCGCGAGCAGCTCGGCCTCTCGCTCGACGACTTCGCGCGCTGGGACCTGCAGCGGATGATCCGCTCGCCGCAGTGGGACCAGGGCTTCCCGGCCGAGAAGCTGGTGCCCGCGCTGAAGGCGACGCTGGGCGACCTCGGCATCGACCTCGACCGCCAGGAGAACATCCACCTCGACATCGAGCAGCGCCCGCAGAAGACGCCGCGCGCGTTCTGCTCGCCGATCGAGGTCCCCGACAAGGTGATGCTCGTGATCCAGCCGATCGGGGGCGCCGACGACTGGCGCGCGTTCTTCCACGAGGCCGGCCACGCCGAGCATTTCGGGGGGACGTCGCCCGACCTCTCCATGGAGGAGAAGCGGCTCGGCGACGTCGCCGTCACCGAGGGCTGGGCGATGCTGATGCAGCACCTGACGGACGAGCCCGGCTGGCTGACGCGCAAGCTCGACTTCCCCCGCCCGGAGGAATACGCGGCCGAAGGGATGCTCTGGCTGCTCTTCTTCGTGCGGCGCTACTCGGCGAAGCTGCTCTACGAGCTGGAGTTCCACTCGAGTGGCGATCTCGGCGGGATGGACAAGCGCTACGCCGAGATCCTCGGCGACGCGCTGAAGTTCGACATCGCCGAGGAGAACTACCTCGCCGACATCGACTCCGGCTTCTACGTGACCGCGTACCTGCGCTCGTGGGCGTTCGAGTGCCAGCTGCGCGACCACCTGCGGGAGCGCTTCGGCAACGACTGGTTCACCCGCCGCGAGGCGGGCTCGCTGCTGCGCGAGCTGTGGTCGCTCGGCCAGCAGCCCACCGCCGATGAGTTGCTGCAGGAGGTCTCCGGCACGGAGATCGAGATGTCGGCGGTCGGCGACCGCGTGCGCGAGCGGCTCGCCTAGCCCCGCGTCTGCTTTACTGCATCGACCTGTCGATCCACCAGGGAGCGTGGAATGCGCGCTGCGTCATTGCCAAACGAGGAGGCCTTTGTGACCTATTCGGAGGGAATGACGCTTGCTTCGACGAACGCTCAACCTGGGGATCCTGGCGCATGTAGACGCCGGTAAGACGACACTCACCGAACGGCTGCTGTACGCGGCCGGAGCCATTGCCGCGCCCGGCCGCGTCGACGACGGCACCACGCACACGGACACGCTCGCGCTCGAGCAGCAGCGCGGCATCACGATCAAGTCCGCGGTCGTCTCGTTCACGATCGGAGACGTCGACGTCAACCTGATCGACACGCCGGGGCACCCGGACTTCATCGCGGAAGTGGAGCGGGTGCTCGACGTGCTCGACGGCGCGGTGCTCCTGATCTCGGCCGTCGAGGGCGTGCAGGCGCAGACGCCGCTGCTCATGCGCGCGCTGGAACGGCTCCGCGTCCCGACCCTGCTGTTCGTGAACAAGACCGACCGCCGCGGCGCCGATCCCGGCGCCGTGCTGGCCGCCGTCCGCGAGCGGCTGACGCCGGCGGTCGTCCCGATGGACGAGGCCTTCCGCGAGCACGCGCTGCCGGTGCTCGCCGAGAACGACGAGTCGCTGCTGGCTGCGTTCGTCGAGGACGAGGGCGGCGTCCCCGAGGAGCGGCTGCGAGCCGCGCTCGCCGGGCAGACGAGTCGCGCGCTCGTGCACCCCGCGTTCGCCGGCTCGGCCAAGACCGGTGACGGCGTCGAGCCGCTGATGTCGGGGATCGCGGCCCTCCTCCCCGCCGAGAGCGGCGACGCGGAGGCGCCCGCGAGTGGCCGGATCTTCAAGATCGAGCGCGGGCCCGCAGGCGAGAAGATCGCCTACGCGCGGCTCTTCCGCGGCGCCGTCGAGGTGCGCGACCGCCTGCGCTTCGGCCGTGAAGGCGAGGCGAAGGTGACCGCGATCCGCGTCTTCGACCGCGGCGGCGACGAGCAGCGCCCCTCGGCCCGCGCCGGCGAGATCGCGAAGCTCTGGGGCCTCGACGAGATCCGCATCGGCGACGCGATCGGCAAGCAGCAGGGCGACGGGCACCGGCACTTCCCCCCGCCGACGCTCGAGACCGTGGTCGTGCCGCGCGATCCCGCCGAGGGCGCCGCCCTCCACCTGGCCCTGAGCCGCCTGGCCGAGCAGGACCCGCTGATCAACCTGCGCCAGGACGACCGGCGAGGCGAGCTCTCGGTCTCGGTCTACGGCGAGGTGCAGAAGGAGGTCATCGAGGCGACGCTGCTCGCCGACTTCGGCGTCGAGGTCGAGTTCCGCGAGACGACCACGATCTGTGTGGAGCGGCCGGTCGGGATCGGCCACGCGGTCGAGCGGATCAAGCAGGAGGAGAACCCGTTCCTCGCCACCGTCGGCCTGCGCGTCGAGCCGGGGGACGGGGTTCGCTACACGCGGGACGTCGCCGTTCACGGCACGATGCCGCCGGCGTTCTTCCGCGCGGTGGAGGAAACCGTGCACGAGACGCTCCGGGAGGGCCTGCACGGCTGGCGCGTGATCGACTGCGCCGTGACGCTGACCGACACCGGCTACTACCCGAGGCAGAGCCACGCGCACCAGGGCTTCAGCAAGGCGATGTCCAGCACGGGCGAGGACTTCCGCAAGCTGACGCCGCTGGTGCTGACGGCCGCGCTCCGGCAGGCGGGGACGGTGGTCTGCGAGCCGCTCCACCGCTTCCGGCTCGACCTCCCTGAGGACACGCTGGCGACGGCGTACGCCGGGCTGTCGAGGCTCGAGGCCGTCGCGGCGCCTCCTGCGACGGCCGGCTCGTGGACGACGGTCGAGGGCGAGATCCGCACGGCGCGGATGCAGGAGCTGCAGCGCTCAGTGCCGTCGCTGACGCGCGGCGAGGGCGTGCTCGAGCTCGCGTTCGACCGCTACGAGCCGGTCAGCGGAGAGCCTCCGGCGCGGCCGAGGACCGACGACAACCCGCTCGACCGCCGCGAGTACCTGCTGCGGGTGAGCGGC
>DASSQK010000151.1:0-6417 GCA_035702555.1 Gaiellaceae bacterium
CCCCAGAGGAAGATGTGGTCGCCGAATGCACCGAGGCTCACGTTCGCGACCCGGGCGCTGTTCGCGAAGTAGTAGATCGCGGAGATGATGCGCAGGAACCCCACGGCGAACATCACGACTGCCGCGAAGGTCAGCCACCCCGGTCGGTTGAGGCCGGCGTAGGCCTGTGTCGTCATGTTTGTCCTCCCTCTCTCGTCGGCTCACGGCCTGAGTGCGCGCGCGCCTAGGTGCTCTGCCGGTCGCGGGCAACCTAATCACACGGGCGGACGCCGCTTCAACGGCGCGGTGCCTCGAATCACGGCATAGGTAGCCCGAAAACACGGTGTTCCCGCGGAGGCTCCGCGTCGCCCGCCGCCCTACCGTCGAAGGCGACCAAAGGAGGCGGTATGAAGCGGATGCAGGCACTGCTGCTCGCTGCGGTGATCGTCGGTGCGGTTAGCGTCGCGACGGCAAGCGCGATGCACTTCTCGCCGTGGAGCGCGGCGCAGAAGATCGACGAGATCGGCGGCAACAGCCCGGAGCTGAACACGGCGTTCCAGGACGGCTGTCCGATCCAGTCGCCCGACGGGCTGAGCCTGTACATGGCATCGAACAGGCCGGGCGGCCATGGGCTGCTCGACATCTGGGTGGCCCGACGGGACTCGAAGGACGAGCCGTACGGGGCACCGGAGGACCTCGGGGCGCCCGTCAACTCTGCGGCGGACGACTTCTGTCCGACGCCGGTGCGGGGGAACGGGCTGTTCTTCGTGAGCAGGCGCTCCGGACCGGGGACGTGCGGGCTCGGCGACATCTACTTCACGCGCTTCAACCGCGTGCACGGATGGAGCGAGCCCGAGCACCTTGCCTGCGCGCCCGAGGGCCCGAACACGGCGCTCGACGAGCAGGGCCCGTCGTACTTCGAGGCCGGCGGCGAGGGGTACCTGTACTTCTCGAGCAGCTCGGCAGCGGTTCCGGGCGACATCTACGCCAGCCGGGAGACGGCGGACGGCGGCTTCGGCCCCGCCTCGCCGGTGGCCGAGCTCAACAGCGGCGGAAACGACATCCAGCCGAACGTTCGCAAGGACGGCCTGGAAGTCGTGTTCTCCTCGCCGGGAGCGGGTGGTGGCCAGGACATCTTCGCGGCCACGCGTGAGAGCACGTCGGAGCCGTGGTCGGCGCCGGTCAACCTCGGCCCGGCCGTGAACACGGCCGCCGGCGAGACGCGTCCGTCGCTCTCGTGGGACGGCCGCGATCTCCTCTTCGGACGCGCACCTGGCCCGGAGGGCTCGGGCGACATCTACCTGTCGACGCGCACGAAGATCGCAGGCAACCAGCGCTGAGACGCAGAGGCGCCGGCGGCTTGCACGGCCGCCGGCGCCTCCTAGACTCGGAGGGATGTCGAGGCGGCAGGCGATGGTCGGACGCGAACGTGAGCTCGAGGAGCTCGGCGCCGCCCTTTCGGGGGCGGCGGAAGGACGCGGCGGACTGCTCCTGCTGAGCGGCGAGGCGGGGGTCGGCAAGACCAGCCTCGCGGAGAGCGCGGTGGAGACGGCCCCGCTGGGGTGCCTGCGCGCAGCCGCGCGCGCCGACGGCTCGGCGCCGTACGCGCCGGTGGCCGAGGTTCTGCGCGCGTTCGTCCGGCGCCATCCGGACGGGCTGCCGCGAACGGAGCCGCTCGTCGCGCACCTGGCGGCGGTCGTCCCCGAGGTCGGCCCGGCCCCGACCGAGGACGTCGACCGCGAGACCCTCGTCGCAGCCCTCCGCTACGCCTTCGGGGCGCTCGCCGAGCGTGAGCCGTCGGTCGTGTTCCTCGACGACCTGCAGTGGGCCGACGCGGCGACGCTGGAGCTGCTGCCGGTGCTGGCCGAGGCGTCGGAGGAGTGGCCGCTCCTGGTTCTCGGCGCCTACCGCAGCGACGAGATCCCGCGCGGACACCCACTGCGGCGGCTGCGCATCGACCTGCGGCGCGCGGCCCGCCTGTCGGAGCTCGCCGTCGAGCCGCTCGACCCCGAGGCGACCGCCCGCGTCGCGGCCCGTGCTCTGGGCGCGGAGCCCGGGCCGACGCTGAGCGCGGCGCTCTACGACCGCACGCTGGGCGTGCCGTTCCTCGTCGAGGAGCTCGCGGTCGCGTTCCAGGCCACGGGCAGGCTGCGGCCGGGGCCGCAGGGGCTCGAGCTCGAGGACGGCTCGATCGTGCCGCTCCCCGAGACGCTGCGCGACGCGCTCCGCCTCCGCGCCGACGCCCTCTCGGAGGCCGGGCGGGCGACGCTCGAGCTGGCCGCCGTGGCGGGCACGAGGATCGAGCTCGACCTCGTGGCCGAGCTCGGGCACGACGAGGGGCTGGGCGAGCTGATCGAGCGAGGGCTGCTGGAGGAGACGGAGCCGGGTGTCGCCGCGTTCCGGCACGACCTCGTGCGCGAGGCCGCCTACAAGGACGTCCACTGGCCTCGACGCCGCGCGCTGCACCGCGAGCTCGGACGCCTGCTCGAGGAGCGGGGCGCAGACCCGAACCTGACGGCGCAGCACTGGCTGGCCGCCGGCGAGCGCGAGCGGGCGCGGCCGCTGCTCGTCGCGGCCGCGCGGAGCTCGTGCGAGATCCATGCCTACCGCGACGCCGCCACCGCGGCGAGGGCGGCCCTCGAGATCTGGCCCGAGGGGGAGGACGAGGCGGGACGAACCACGGTGCTCCAGGAGCTGGGCCGCTGCGCGCAGCTGTGCGGAGAGGTGGCGGAGGCCCGGCGGGTGTGGGAGGAGCTCGTCGCGGCGCTCGACGGGAACGCCGCTCCCGAACGGCTCGCCGGGGTCAAGCAGGGCCTCGGCGCGGTGTATGCGCTCGAGGGCGCGTGGGCGTATGCGGCCGCCGCCCGCCGCGAAGCCGCCGAGGCGTTCGAGGCCGCCGGCCGGGACGCCGAGGCCTCCGGCGAGTGGCTGCTCGCCGCCGAGGCCCTCTGGGACGACGAGGATCCGGCCGCGTGCGAGGGAGCGTACGAGCGGGCGGTCGAGGCGGCGCGGCGCGCCGGCCGCACCGACCTGGAGTCGCGTGCCCTGGGGATTCTGGGGTTCGTCACCGCCAGGGCCGGCCGGCGAGACGAGGGGCTCGCGCTCATGCGGCTCGCCCTCTCGCTCGCGCTCGACGGGAACCACGTCGAGGAGGCGGTAGAGGCGTACTGGACGCTGGGCGCGTCCGCGAACGACTGGGGAGACTTCGGCGCCGCCGAGTCCGTCTTCGACGAGGCGCTGGCCTTCTGCCGGGTCAACGAGCGCGAGGCGGAGGAGGAGTTCTGTCTTGGCTGCCTGGGCGTGGTGCTCGGGAATGCCGGCGAATGGGACCGCGCGGAGCAGCTCGGGCGGGATCTGCTCGAGCGGCCGGGGCTGGAACCGCTCAGCCGCGCGCACGTCTTCCTCACCCAGGGCACGATCGCCACCGCGCGCGGCGCGACGAAGCGCGGCAGGCGCCTGCTCGGCCGGGCGCACGCGCTCGCCGGCGAGTTCGGGCTGGCCCACAGCGAGCAGGACGCGGAGTTCGCCCTCGCGCTCGCCGACGAGCTCGAGGGGACGGCGAGCTCGCGCTGGCACGGTCTCGTCACGATGCCGATCGAGTCGATCGGCGCCGGCCGGCCGCGCGGGCTCCGGCTCGCCGCGACGTTCGCCGCGCACCGCGGTGACGAGAAGCTGCTGAACGCGTGCGCGGAGGCGACCGCCGACTACACCGCGCGCTTCGGGAGCGCCGATGCGCTGGCCGCGCTGGCGCACGTGCTGGGCGAGGTCGCGCTGCTGAACGGCAAGCGGGCCGCCGCCGCCGAGCAGTTTGGCCAGGCGCTCGAGCGGCTGGAGCAGCTCGATTCGCCGTTCGAGCGCGCGTTGACGCAGGCGCGCACGGGCGTCGCGCTGATCGCCGCCGGCGAGCGGGAGCTCGGCATCGAGCGGCTGGTCGGTGCGTACCACACGTTCCGGAAGCTCGGCGCCCGGCCGTTCGCGAATCGCACGGCCGCGGAGCTCGAAGCCGCCGGCGAGCGCGTCGACCGCAGGCTCGGCCGACGCGCGGCTCGCGACCTGGAGCAGCACGGCCTGACGCGGCGCGAGCTCGAGGTGCTGCGGCTCGTCGCGGTGGGGCGGACGAACCGCGAGATCGCCCAGCAGCTCTTCCTCAGCCCGCGGACGGTCGACATGCACGTGCGCAACATGCTCGGGAAGCTCGGCTGCCGCTCGCGCACGGAGGCGACGGCACGCGCGCACGAGCTCGGTCTGCTGGGGCCGGTTGCGGCTCGATCGCCCGAGCTCGAGCCGTCGCGCTAGCCTGACCGCATGGTCGAAGCCGTCGGCGATGCCTCGCGCGCCGGCCGCTGGGCTCTCGTCCGCCTCGTCGTCGAAGGCGAGCGGATCGTCCGCGCCGAGGCCGAGGGTCTCGAGCGGCCGCTCGAGGGATTGACGCTGCTCGAGGCGGCGGCGGTGGGCGGCGACGAGCTGGCGGTCGACGCGCTCGCGAACGCCCTGGGGCCCGTCTTTCGCGCGCCTGCCCGGGCCGGCAGGGTCGCGGTCGCGATGAGCGGCGGCGTCGACAGCGCCGTCGCGCTGCTTCGCGCCGGTCCCGAGGCGATCGGCGTGACGCTGCGGCTCTGGCTCGACCCGCAGGGGCCGGATGCCGAGCGCGCGTGCTGCTCGCCCGAGGCCGTGGTCGCGGCGCGCGCGACGTGCCACCGGCTCGGTCTCCCACACGTGACGCTCGACCTGCGCGAGGAGTTTCGGCGCGCGGTGGTGGAGCCGTTCGTGCGCGGCTATGCGGCAGGCCTGACGCCGAACCCGTGCATCGGCTGCAACGGCAGCTTTCGGTTCGCCGAGCTACTCGCGTTCGCCGAGCGCGCCGGCGCCGGGCGGCTCGCGACCGGGCACTACGCGCGCATCGTCGAACGCGACGGCCGCCTGCTGCTCGCCCGCGCGGCGGACGAGCGAAAGGATCAGTCGTACATGCTGGCGCGTCTCGACCCGCGCTTCCTCGGGCGGCTCTGGTTCCCGCTCGGCGAGCAGGGCAAGGAGGAGACGCGCGCCGAGGCCGCGCGGGCGGGGCTCGAGGCCGCGTCGCGTGGCGAGAGCCAGGAGGCGTGCGTCCTCGCGGGCGGCGACTACCGCGACTTCCTCGCGCGCCACGGGCTCGAGGCCGAGGACGGCCCGATCGTGGACGCGGACGGCCACGAGCTCGGCCGGCACGGAGGCTTCTGGCGCTTCACGCCGGGCCAGCGCAAGGGGCTCGGCGTCTCTACCGGCGAGCCGCTGTACGCCCTGCGCAGCGACGGCGCGACGAACACCGTCGTCGTCGGGCCGCGGGCCGCCCTCGCGACGCGCGTCGTGCACGTCCGCGGCCGGCTCCACGTCCCGGTCGAGCGCGCCGAGGCGAAGCTGCGCTACCGCTCGCCCGCGGTGCCGGCGACCGTCGGCGCGACAGAGAGCGGCTTCACGCTCGAGCTCGAGACGCCCGCGTACGGAGTGGCGCCCGGCCAGGCCGCAGTGCTCTACGACGAGGGCGCCGTGGTCGGGGCCGGGACGATCCTGACGCTACCTACCGAAACCCTCAGAGAGGTTTCTGCGTTTGAAACGGAGGGCCGATGACAGGCGACGAGATCACACTGACAATCCCGCGCGAGGAGCCGTTCCACGAGGTGGCGCACCTCGTGCTGGGCGGCGTCGCCGCGCGGCTCAACCTGACCTTCGAGAGCATCGACGACCTCGAGACCGCGCTCGACGCCGTCCTGGAGCGCGCGGCCGAGGACGGCGACGTCACCGTGAAGCTGCGGCTCGCCGACGGCGCGATCGTCACTCGCGTGGGGCCGTTCGCGGCCGACCGGCTGCGCGCCGAGCTCGATCGCGACGCGTCGACCGACGGCGTCACGCTGCGGCGCGTCCTCGACACCGTTGTGGACGGCTACGAGCTCGATCAGGACGGCTGGCTGGAGCTGACCAAGGGCGTGGCGGAGGCGCACGCGTGACGCACGAGAGCGACAAGGTCCTGCTGCGCCGCTACCACGAGCAGGGCGACCTCGCCGCGCGCGAGCAGCTGATCGAGCAGTACATGTCGCTCGTGCGCTCGCTCGCGCGGCGTTACTCGTACCGCGGCGAGCAGCTCGAGGACCTCGTCCAGATCGGCGCGATCGGCCTGATCAAGGCGATCGACCGCTTCGACGTCAACCGCGGCGTCGAGCTCACGACCTACGCCACGCCGAACATCATCGGCGAGATCAAGCGGCATTTCCGCGACCGCGGCTGGTCGGTGCGCGTGCCGCGCGGGCTGCAGGAGCTGAACATCCAGCTCTCGCGGCTGCTCGAGGAGCTCACCGTGCAGCTGGGCCGCTCGCCCACGATCGCCGAGCTCGCCAAGGGCGCCGAGGTCAGCGAGGAGGAGGTGCTCGAGGCGCTCGAGAGCGGGCGCGCGTACAGCTCGCTCTC
>DASSQK010000152.1:0-4400 GCA_035702555.1 Gaiellaceae bacterium
GCCCAGTATCCCATTGACGAGCCGGCCGGCGTCCTCCGAGGAGTAGCGCTTGGCCAGGGAGACGGCCTCGTCGATCGCGACCTCCACGGGCACCTCGCCGCGGTCGAGCTCCAGGATCGCCATCCGCAGGATGTTGCGCTCGAGGGCGCCCAGCCGGTCGGCCGTCCACTCGTCGGCGGCGGCCGTGATGCGCCGGTCGAGCTCCTCGTGGCCCTCGATCACGGCCTCCGCGAGCTCGCGCGAGAACGGCGGCACGTCGCCCTCGAACAGCGATGCCAGCTCCTGGCCTGTCACGTCCCACTGGTAGAGCAGGACGAGCGCGGTGCGGCGGTCGGCACGGCGGCTCATTCGACCTCCGCGATCTCGACGTCGACGCGTTCGACCTCGAGCCCGGTCGTCCGGGCGAGCGCGTCGGCGACGCGCTCCTGCACCGCCCGCGCCACCTCGGGAAGCGAGGCGCCATACCGCCCCGAGAGCTCGAGCGAGACCGAGGTCCGCCCGTCCGCATGCACGACGTCGAGGCCCCTCTTCGGCCGGCGCAGGCGCGCGCCGTCCACCCCTTCCACGGCGTGTGCGACCAGCCGGCCGAGCGCGGCCGCGGTCAGCGTCACCGTTCCGTCACGCCCGCGGAAGACGAGCGGCTCGGTCACGATCCGACGATCGCCGGCAGCCTGCCGGCCGCTTCGGCGAGGTAGCCGGTCGAGTAGCGGCCGCTGCCGAACTCCTCGCTGCGCAGGATGTCGATCGCGAGCTCGCGGGTCGTGGGCACGCCCTCGAGCACCAGCTCACCGAGCGCGCGCAACGCCCGCTCGATCGCCTGCGGCCGCGTCTCGTCCCACACCACGAGCTTGCCGAGCAGCGAGTCGTAGTGCGGCGGCACGAGGTAGCCCTCCTCGAGATGCGTGTCGAGGCGCACCCCGGGGCCGAGCGGGGGCCGGAAGCGCGTCACGCGACCGGGCGCGGGCGCGAAGTCGTTGCGCGGGTCCTCCGCGTTCAGGCGGATCTCGATCGCGTGCCCGCGCCGCTCCGTGCGGCCCGTGTGCTCCAGACGCTCGCCGGCCGCGATGCGGAGCTGCTCGCGCACCAGGTCGTGGCCGGTGACGAGCTCCGTCACCGGGTGCTCCACCTGCAGCCGCGCGTTCAGCTCGATGAAGTAGAAGGAGCGGTCGGGCCCGAGCAGGAACTCGAACGTGCCGGCGTTGCGGTAGCCGATCGCGTGGCAGGCGCGCTCGGCCGCGGACTCCATCGCCTCGCGCGTCTCGGGGTCGAGCGCAGGCGACGGCGACTCCTCGATCAGCTTCTGGTGACGCCGCTGGATCGAGCACTCGCGCTCGCCGAGGGTCAGCACGCCGCCGTTGCCGTCCGCGAGCACCTGGATCTCGACGTGCCGCGCCGGCGAGACCGCCTTCTCGAGATAGAGGCTGCCGTCGCCGAACGCGGCCTCGGCTTCCATCGCCGCCATCCCGTACGCGGCCTCGAGCCCGTCCGGCTCGGAGACGAGCCGCATCCCCTTGCCGCCGCCTCCCGCAGAGGCCTTGAGCAAGACCGGGTAGCCGACTTCTTCCGCCGCGGCAAAGGCCTCCTCGACGCTCGTCGCGTCCTCCGTGCCCGGCACGAGCGGCACGTCGGCGGCGCGCATCTCCCGCTTCGCCTCGACCTTGTCGCCCATCCGCGCCATCACGTCGGCGTCCGGGCCGACGAAGACCAGGTCGTTGTCGCGGCAGGCCTCAACGAAAGCCGGGTTCTCGGAGAGGAAGCCATAGCCAGGGTGCACCGCCTCGCAGCCGGTGGTGGTGGCGGCGGCGACGAGCGACGGGATCTTCAGGTAGCTCTCGGTCGCCGGCGGGGGGCCGACGCAGACGGCGCGATCGGCGAGGCGCACGTGCAGCGCGTCGGCGTCGGCCGTCGAGTAGACGGCGACCGCCTCGACGTCGTTCTCGTGTAGCGCGCGGATCACCCGGACGGCGATCTCGCCGCGATTTGCCACGAGGACCCGCTTGAACATCAAACGGCGTCGGCAGGCGGCTGCGAGGCCACCGGCTCGAGCTCGAACAGCAGCTGCCCGAACTCGACCGGCTCGGCGTTGCCGACGTGGATCCCGCGCACGATCCCTGCGGCGTCCGCCTTGATCTCGTTCATCAGCTTCATCGCCTCGAGGATGCAGAGCGTCTGGCCCGGCGCGACGGTGTCGCCCTCCTCCACGAACGGCGGCGACCCGGGCTGCGGGGCGCGGTAGAAGACGCCGACCATCGGCGCCTCGACGCGCGTGAGCCCGTCCGCCGAAGGGGCCGGCGGCAGCGGCAACTCGTCCTCGCCCTCGTCGGCGAAGGGCGCGAGGCGCGCCTCCAGCGGCTCGGGCGTGCGCCGCACCGAGACCCGCATGCCGGACTCCTCGATCGTGATCTCGCCGACTCCCGACTCCTGGACGATCCGCACGATCTCGCGGATGCGCTCGGCCCGCGCCTGGTCGACGCCGCCGGCTGTGAGGCTGTCGTCGCCGCTCGCGCGGCCGCGGATCGCCTGCAGCAGCGGCTCCGCCTCGTCGCCGAAGAGCGCCAGCAGCAGGAGCTCCTCCTCGCTCGACGCGAGCCCCTTCGCCTCGTCCCGTAGGGAGTCGAGGTCGACGGGCGCGTCCTCCTCCGGAGCGCCGCCGGAGAGGGTGACGGCGCGCTTGACGGTCGCGTCGATCGGCCCCGGCGGCGTGCCGTAGCGCCCCTCGATCAGCGCGCGCAACTCGTCCACGACGGTGCTGTAGCGGCTCGCCGAGAGCACGTGCAGCAGCGCCTGCGAGCCGACGATCTGCCCGATCGGCGAGGCGATCGGCGGCCAGCCGACCTCCTCGCGGATCCGCGCCAGCTCGTCCAGCACCTCGTCGAGGCGGTCGCCGGCCCGCAGCGCACGAAGGTGGGCGTCGAGCGCACCGACGAGGCCCGGCGGGACCTTGTGCTCGGCCGCGCGGACCGCGATCCGCGGCGCCAGCGGCGTGACCGGCTCGTCTCCGATGTGCTCGTCCACGAGCTCGGACGCGCGCCAGAGGGCGTCGACGTCCACGCCGGTGTCCATGCCGAGGCCGGCGAGCGCCGTCGCGATCGCCTCGCCGGAGACGCGGTGGACGGTGAGCGCGACCGGGTAGACGGCGCACGCGATCAGGTCCGCCCCCGCCCTCGCCGCCTCGAGGCCGGCGGCCATCGCGTTCCCGCCCGCGCCCTGGCAGTAGAGGCCCACCGGGAGCCCGCTCGCCTCGGCCAGCGTCCCGACGAGCTCCTGCGCCCGCTGCGGCTGCAGCGAGCTCGACGGGTCGTGCAGGAGCACGCGGGCGGCTCCGAGCTCGGGCAGCTTGCGCGCCTGCTCCACGAGCGCGTCGGTCTCGTTCGTGTAGCCGGAGCCGTAGACGAGCCCCGCGTCGAACTCCTTGCCGGCGGCCGTGATCGCGTGCCCGGCCTCGCGCAGGTTCTCGACGTCGTTGAGCGGGTCGTGCAGGCGGAAGACCTCGATCCCGCTCTCGGCCGCCGAGGCGACGAAGCGGCTGACGAACTCGCCGCCGACCGGGCGCGAGCCGACCAGGAACCGGCCGCGCAGCGCCATCGCGAGCGGCGTCTCGGTGCGCTCGTTGAGCGCGCGGATGCGCTCCCAGGGACTCTCGACCCCGCGGCGGACCGAAGTGTCGAAGACGCCGCCGCCCGAGACCTCGAGGTACGCGAAGCCCGCCTTGTCGAGGATCTCCGAGAGCCGCAGCAGCTCGGCCGTCGGCATCAGCCCGGCGAGCGGCTCCTGGCTCAGGAGCCGGATCGTCGTGTCGACCAGCGCAGGCACGCGGGGAGCCTAGCGCCGCACATCCGCTGCCGGGCTTCTACGGAGGCGGCTCGTCGTCCGGGCTCAGCCGTTCAGCGAAGCGCGTCCTCGAACCGCGGATCGCCCCGGACGGCGTCGAAGTCGCTGTCCGTCTGCGCCTGCTCGCGGAACGGCGGGTACAGCTCCACCGACCGCTTCAGGTGCGCGAACGTCTCGTCGGCGCTGTCGCCCGAGAGGGTCGCGAAGCACGCGTAGTTGTAGTGCAGGCCCGGGTGATCCGGCGCGCGCTCGAGCCCGTCGCGCACCGCCTGGAGCGCGTCGCCGTAGCGCTGCTCCCCGTACGCGTTCATCGACTCGCTGTGGAAAGCCCACGCGTCGCCCCAGTCGATTGCCCTGTACGCCTCGCCCGGTTTTGCGCCGATCGCGAGCACCGTCCCCTCGCCGGTCGCCTTCCGCCGCGACTCCGGCGGCACGGACACGAACGTGCCCGCCGGCGCGTCGAACGCCCGGCCGTCGACCTCGAAGCTCGCCGTCCCGTCGAGCACGAAGTAGAGCTCCTCCTGGCCCGAGCCCGCCTCGTCGTGCTCGCTGATCAGCGTGCCGCCCTC
>DASSQK010000153.1:0-13940 GCA_035702555.1 Gaiellaceae bacterium
TTCATGCCCGTCGCGACGCTCGCGCCGCTCGGCAAGGGCAAGACGAAGGTGCGCTCCGTCCGCGACTTCTCGCCCGGCTCGGCGGGAGACGGCCAGGTCGCAAGCCCGGGGCAGATCGGCCCGATCTGGCTGATCGTGCCGTTCGGGATCCTCGGCCTGCTGCTGGTCGGGCTCGCCGCCTGGGGCGTAGGCCGCGCGATCCGCAACCGTCGCCTCGCCGGCCCGCGCGGCGGTTCGCTCCCACCGCTGCGCCCGCGCACCCGCGCCTAGCCTGGCCCCGTAGCATCTCCGCATGGCGCTCGAGCTCGGCCGCACGACGGACCGGAAGCCCCCGTTCAAGTACGCGTCCCTGACGCGGGTCGGCTTCTCGGACACCGACGCGCAGGGGATCGTCTACTACGGCCGCTACCTGCCCTACTTCGACAGCGCCAGGGTCGAGTACCACCGCCACCTCGCCCTGCTGCCGACGACGCCGCAGGAGCGCGAGTTCGTGATGCGCGCGAACACGATCGAGTACCACGCGCCCGCGCGCTTCGACGACCTGATCGAGGTCTTCGTCCGCGCCGCGCGCGTCGGCCGCACGAGCCTGACCTACGAGTGCGCCGCCTACCGCGAGGAGGACGACGTGCTGATGGTGACGGCGACGCAGACGCTCGTGCTCGTCGACCTCGACGAGCGCCGCGCGTGCGAGATCCCGGGCTGGTACGCCGACCAGATCGCCGCCTTCGAGGGCGAGGACCTCGAGCGATGACGGGCGCGCAGGAGGCGATCGACCGGATCATCGAGCGCGGCGGCTCCGACGAGCACGTCGTGCAGTCGGTCGTAGAGGCCCTGCACGACGGAGTCGAGCACTACTCCTGGATCGGGATCTACCTCGTGGACGGCGACGAGCTCGTGCTCGGCCCGTGGAAAGGGCCGCAGGCGACCGAGCACGTGCGCATCCCGGTCGGCCAGGGCGTGTGCGGAGCGGCGGCGGCCAGCGGCGAGACGGAGATCGTCGACGACGTCAACGCCGACCCGCGCTACCTCGCCTGCTTCGCGTCCACCCGCTCGGAGATCGTCGTCCCGATCGCGCACGACGGAGCGGTCGTCGGGGAGATCGACATCGACTCGGACCGGCCTGCTGCCTTCGGCAACGAGGATCGCGCGGCTCTCGAGCGCATCGCGCTGCAGATCGCGCCGTACTGCCGCTCCATCGCAAGCAGCCTCTAATATCCCGCGCATGGCACCACTCAGTTACCTCGACGCCGGCTCCGGCAGCATGCTGCTGCAGATCGTCCTGGGCGGGGTCGCGGCGATCGGGGTCACCATGAAGATGGGGTGGCGCCGTCTCCTTCGTACCCTGCGCATCCGCAGGGATGACGACGAGACCTAGCCCGACCCGCATCCCCGAGCCGGCCTCCTTCCGCGATCCGGAGGCCCGCGTCGTCTACTCGGCCGACGGCGAGGTGCTGCGCGAGCTCTCGCCCCGGGCGCGCGAGGACTGGAGCGCGCTCGAGTCGGCGCGGTTCTTCCGCCGCGCGCTGGAGGACGGACGGATCGTCGCGACCGAGGAGGTCGAGCCGGGCGTGCTGCGGCACGAGCGGCTGCCGTTCGTCTCGTACCCGTACGAGTGGCCGTTCGAGATGCTGCGCGAGGCGGCGCTGCTCCAGCTCGAGCTGCTGGACGAGGCGCTGAGCGAAGGGTTCGTGCTCAAGGACGGCTCGCCCTACAACGTCCAGTGGCGCGGCTCGGAGCCGGTGTTCGTGGACGTCGGGTCGTTCGAGCGGCTGCGGGAGGGCGAGCCCTGGGCCGGGTACCGCCAGTTCTGCGCCCTGTTCCTCTATCCGCTGATGCTGCAGGCCTACCGCGGGGTAGCGCCGCAGCCGATCCTGCGCGGGAGCCTCGAGGGGATCGAGCCGAGCCAGGCCCGCGCACTGCTGCCGCGCTTCCGCCGCGGGGTGCTGACGCACGTGATCCTGCACGACCGGCTCGAGGCCAAGCACGCCGACCGCAGGCGCGACGTGCGCTCGGAGCTCAAGGCCGCGGGCTTCAAGAAGGAGCTGATCCAGGCGAACGTGCGGCGGCTGCGGAAGCTCGTCGCGCGCCTCTCGCCGAAGCGCGGCCGTTCCGAGTGGGCCGGCTACCGCGAGGCGGCGCCGTACACCGACGACGACGCGGAGCGCAAGGAGCGGTTCGTGCGCTCGGCCGGGCCGGCGCGGCTCGCCTGGGACCTGGGCGCGAACGACGGGCGGTTCTCGCGCGCCGCCGAGGCGGAGTACGTGGTCGCCGTCGACGGCGACGAGCGGGTCGTCGGAGACCTCTATGCCGCACTCCGCGCCGAGGAGTCGAAGACGATCCTGCCGCTGGTGGTCGACCTCGCGGACGCGTCGCCCGCGCGTGGCTGGCGCGGCGCCGAGCGGCGCCGGCTGGAGGAGCGCGGGCGGCCGGACCTCGTGCTCTGCCTCGCGCTCGTGCACCACCTCGCGATCGGCCGCAACGTGCCGTTCGCAGAGCTCGTCGGCTGGCTGCGGAGCCTGGGCGGGCGCCTGGTGATCGAGTTCGCAGACCGCGACGACCCGATGGTGGAACGCCTGCTCGCGGCCAAGCGCGCCGAGGTGCACGAGACCTACGGGCGCGAGGAGTTCGAGCGCGCGCTGCGCGACGGCTTCACGATCGAGCGCAGCGAGGAGCTCGGCTCCGGGACGCGCACGCTCTACCTCGCCAAGCCACGCGCGTGAGCGGGCGGCCCGCCCTGCCGTTGCGGCTGGCGGGCCTGCACCTGCTCGTGCTCTGGTCGTTCGCGGTCGCGCAGCCGCTCTTCGACCTGCTCGGCAAGAACGCCGAGTTCTTCGCCGCGCGCGGATCGACGCGGTGGGACGCTGTCGGGTTCGCGCTCGTGCTCCTGTTCGTCCCGCCGGCGCTCCTGCTCGGGCTCGAATGGTTAGCGGGGCCGGCGCGCCGGTGGGTCCACGCCGTCCTCGTCGCCGGGCTGCTCGCGCTCTTCGTGCTCGGAGCGATCCACGGCGCGGGCGGGCCGGGCCGGCTGCTTCTCCTCGGGGCTGCCGCGGCCGGGGCCGCCGGGGCGTGGCTGTACGTGCGCCACGGGGCGGCACGGATGGCGCTGACGGTGCTCGCGCCCGCGCCGCTGCTCTTCCTGGCGCTCTTCCTCTTCAACTCGGACGTCTCCCGGCTCTCGGTCGCGAGCGACGCGCACGCGGCGTCAGAGCGGCCGCGCGCGCCGGTCGTGCTGGTGGTGTTCGACGAGCTGCCGCTGAACTCGCTGCTGGACGCACGCGGCCGGATCGACGCGACGCGCTTTCCGGCCTTCGCGCGGCTCGCGCGCGGCTCGACCTGGTATTCGCGCGCGACGACGGTCGCCGAGGGGACGACGCATGCCGTGCCGGCGATCCTGACCGGGCAGCTGCCGCGCGCCGGCGAGCTCCCGACCTACGCAGACCACCCGCAGAACCTGTTCACGCTGCTCGGAGGCGCGACGACGCTGCACGTGTACGACGAGGAGACCCACCTCTGCCCGCCCCAGCTCTGCCGCGGCCTCGAGGGCTCGTTCACGAGCCGCGTCGGCACGCTCGCCGACGACACGGGGATCGTCTACCTGCACCAGCTGCTTCCGGACGACCTCGCGGGCTGGGTCCCTTCGATCGCCAACGGCTGGGACGACTTCCTGCGCGACGCGGGCGGGCACCACGACCCGGGGCGGATCGACCCTCGCTTCCTCGCCTCCCTGCGTCCCCGACCGCAGCCCGCGCTCTGGTACCTGCACCTGATGCTGCCGCACAGCCCGTGGCGCTACCTGCCCTCCGGCGAGCGCTACGACGTCCCGCCCGCGCCCGGCTGGGGCCCCGACGAGGTGTGGGACGCAAACCAGGCCGCGGTCGACCAGAGCTGGCAGCGGCACCTCCTGCAGCTCGGCTACGCGGACCGGGTCCTCGCGCGCCTCGTCGCCCGGCTTAGGGCGACGGGCCTCTACGACCGGGCGCTCGTGATCGTGACCGCCGACCACGGCGTCAGCTTCCGCGCCGGCCAGAAGCGCCGGCCGCTCTCGCCCGCGAACCTGCAGGACATCGCCTACGTGCCGCTGTTCGTGAAGTCCCCGGGGCCGCCGCGCGGCCGCGACGTCCAGACGCTCGCGCGGACGATCGACATCGTTCCGACGATCGCGGACGCGGTCGGGTTCCGCATTCCCTGGCACGTCGACGGCCACTCGTTGCTGCGTCCGCGGCCGGCCGGAGGCGACGTGATCCTGATCAAGGACAAAGGGCGGCGGTTCACGGTGCCCACAGCGGCGCTCGACCGGCTCCGCGCGAAGGCGCTGCGGCGCCAGCTGCGGCTCTTCGGGTCGGACGGGCCGCTCGCGACGCTGTTCGCCGTCGGGCCCGACCGCGGGCTCCTCGGCCACCCGTTCGAGGGACGCCCGGTCGACCACGTCGACTCCGTGCGCGGGAACGGCCAGCTCGTGCAGGTGAGCGGCCGCGAAGGGCGGGCGAGCTCGGTGGCCGTCGTTGCCGGCGGAAAGGTCGTCGCCGTGGCGCCGGTCGCCGGCGGCCGCTTCTGGGCGCTCGTGCCGCGCAAGGCGCTTGGCCATGCGCCACGCATCTACGCCGTCGGCCATTGAGAGCGCCCGGCGCGCCCGGGCAGCCGCCACCGACCGGGCGCGCCGGGCGCCCGCCCGCCGTCCTCGAGACGGACGGGCGCCTGAGCTCTCTCACGGGAAGCCCCTCTCCCCTACCTCACGTTGTAGTCGGATGCGCGAGATGCGCTATCCCTCGAACGGGGTACCCCGCTCGTTCGAGGGACGATCCCCCGATCGGGGTATTCCCGCCGATCCCTCGTTCAGGTGACGCCCAAGGCGTCGCTTGCGATGCCGCTTGGAGGACGCGCGAGCTTTGCTCGGGCGTCCGTTCCTAGCTGGGCGTGACGCGGTAGGCGTCGAAGACGGCGTCGACGTTGCGCAGGGCCGTCAGGAGCGAGCGCAGCGCCTTCACGTCGCCCACCTCGGCGACGTACCAGTTCTTCGCGAGCTGATCCTCGACGTGGCCGCCGTACTCGACGATGTTCGCCCCGTGCTCGGCGAAGGTGCGGGCCACGTCCTCGAGCAGGCGCGGGCGGTCCCACGAGTCGACGGCGATCTGGACGCGGAAGCTCTGCGAGGCCCCGCCGTCCCAGGCGACGTTCGTGAACCGCTCCGGGTTCCGCTTGAGCGCCTTCACGTTGGAGCAATCCGCCCGGTGGATCGTGATCCCCTTGCCCATCGAGACGTAGCCGACGATCGGGTCGCCGGGCAACGGCGTGCAGCACTTCGCGAGCCGCACGAGCACGTCGTCGACCCCCGTGACCGTGATGCCGAAGTTCTGGCTCGCGGTGACGTGGCGTTCCTTCGGCGCCTTGAGCGGGACAGCCTCTTCCTGCGCGACCCCCTCCGTCTTCAGGCGCTGGATCACCTTGTTGACGATCTGGCCGGGCTGCAGCTTCCCCGAGCCGAGCGCAAGGTAGAAGTCCTCGGCCTTCTTGAACCCGGTCTCGCGAATCACCTGTGCGAGCACCGACGAGCCCTGGAGCTTGCGGTAGGGCAGGTTCTGCTTCTTCAGCGCCGTCTCGAGGATCTCGCGGCCCTTCTGCTCGGCCTCCTCGCGCGTCTCACGCGAGAACCACTGGCGGATCTTGTTGCGCGCCCGCGACGAGGCGGCCAGCGAGAGCCAGTCGCGCGAGGGGCCGCGCCCCGTCTTCGTCGTCAGGATCTCGACGAAGTCGCCGCTCTTGAGCCGGTAGTGCAGCGGGACGATGCGGCCGTTGATCTTCGCGCCGACGGTGCGGTGGCCGACGTCGGTGTGCACCGCGTAGGCGAAGTCGATCGGCGTCGAGCCCGCCGGCAGCGCCTTCACCTCGCCCTTCGGCGTGAAGACGTAGACCTCGTCCTCGAAGAGGTCGGTGCGGAAGGTCTTGATGAACTCGCGCGGGTCGGCCTCGTCCTCCTGCCAGTCCATCAGCTGGCGGACCCAGGCGAGCCACTCGTCGTCGCGCGCCTCGCCGGCGCGGCCGTGCTTGTAGAGCCAGTGCGCGGCGACGCCGAACTCGGCGGTCTCGTGCATCTCGCGTGTGCGCACCTGGATCTCGAGCGGCCGGCCCTCGGGACCGATCACCGTCGTGTGCAGCGCCTGGTAGCCGTTCAGCTTCGGCATCGCGACGTAGTCCTTGAAGCGGCCGGGCATCGGCTTCCAGAGCGAGTGGATCAGGCCGAGCGCGCCGTAGCAGTCGCGCGTCCCCTCCTCGCCGTCGCGTTCCGCGATCACGCGCATCGCCGTGAGGTCGTAGATCTCGTTGAACTCACGGCCCTTCTTGGCCATCTTGTCGTAGATCGAGTAGAAGTGCTTCGCGCGCCCGGAGATCTCCGCGGGGATGTCGACCTTCTCGAGCTCGCGCTGCAGCGTCATCGCCGCCTCGCGCACGTGCTCCTCGCGGTCGGCGCGGCGCTCGCTCACCATCGCCTTGATCTCCTCGTACTTGCGCGGGTGCAGCGTCGCGAAGGCGAGGTCCTCGAGCTCCCACTTGATCTTGTTGATCCCGAGCCGGTGGGCGAGCGGCGCGTAGACCTCGAGCGTCTCCTTGGCCTTCTGCACCTGCTTCTGCTTGCCGAGGTACTCGATCGTGCGCATGTTGTGGAGCCGGTCGGCGAGCTTGATCAGGATGACGCGAACGTCCTGCGCCATCGCGACGATCATCTTGCGGTAGTTCTCGGCCTCCGCCTGCTCGCGGCTCTGGAACTGGATCCGGGTCAGCTTGGTGACGCCCTCGACGAGCGTCGCGACCTCGTCGCCGAACTCGGCGCGCACGTCCTTGATGTCGGCGCCCGTGTCCTCGACGACGTCGTGCAGCAGCGCCGCGGCGATCGTCGCCTCGTCGAGGTGGAGCTCGGCGCAGATCTTCGCCGCACCCCACGGGTGGTGGATGAAGTCCTCGCCCGAACGGCGCTGCTGGCCCTCGTGCGCGGCCGCGGCGAAGAGGAAGGCCCGCGTCAGGAAGTCACGGTCGACGTCCTTGTTGTAGGCAGCGACGGACTCGATCAGCTCGTCGATGAGCTCCTGATGCCGTTCTCTGGATTCGAGGACCGTCATGGAAAAAGTGTACTCCCGTGCTTTTTCCTAACCGAAGCTCGTAATTCACGTCGCAGGAGGGAACGCCTGCGAGACGAACGCACTCCACTCATGCGCAAGAGACGACAGGAACGGAAGGCCGCACGGCTGGCACGCGCGCTGGTCGCGCTGGACTGCGCCGCCTGCGAGCAGCGCGGCTGGCGGCCGCGGCCCCGCGCCCGGCTCGCGGCGGTCAGTGCCGCGGGCGGCCGTCGTCCGTCTTGATGTAGTCCGGCGGGAACTGTGCGGGGGCGCCCGCCATCGGGTTCGGGTTGATCGTCTGCGCCCCGGCGTCGTCGTTCTCGACCGTTCGCTCGCCGGCAGGCAGCTGGTCGCTGCGGTCGAACGACCGAGCCCTGAACCGCTTGAGCCTCTCGAGAAGCCGCACGGCTAGTGCCTCGGACGGCCCTCGTCGGCCGGCGGGACGTAGTTCGGCGGAGCCCCTGCGTGCCCGCTCCCGCTGTTCGGATCCGTGTGGCCCGCGCCTCCCGCGGCCGCTGCCATCGCGTCGGGGTTCTCGACCCGCTCGCCGCCGCGGTCGAACGGGCGCAGCGCGACTCGCCTGAGCTTCTTCAGCAGTGTCATGCGTAGAGCGTACGCCTCTCAGGCCGCGCGGGCGAGCGCCGGTTCCGCCAGCAGCGCGCGGAAGCGCGGGGATTCGAGCAGGTGCCGCCGCCTGCCGCCCTCGGCGAGGCCGAGCTCCTCGAAGATCGCGGCCGCCTCCGGGTCGCGCGCCTCCGCGCGCCACTGGCCCTTCAGCCACTCGCGCAGCTCGACGTAGCGCTCGTCGCACTCGAAGACCTCGCGCACGTTCAGCTGCGGGGCGACGGTGCCGTTCCACTGGTTCGCCTCGAGCCTGAACGCGACGTCGTAATGGCCCGGGCGCCGCAGGCTGTCGAGCCGCCGGCCGAGGCGGAACGCGATCGCGCTGCCGGAGTCGCGGCCGTCGGCGCGGACGCGAAACTTGAGGTGCTTGCCCTCGCCGACCGCGGTCAGCTCCGCCAGCTCGCAGCCGGACAGGAGCAGCGTCACGTTGGGGTTGCCGAGGCCGAACGGCGCGAGCCGCGCAAGCTCGTCGCAGAGCGCAAGCGTCAGCTCGGAGCCGTGCACCAGCGCGTCGACCGGCGTCGGGGGACGCAGGTCGCCCTCGTCGAGGCTCGCGTCGCCGACGGCGGCGAAGGCGTCCGCGAACGCGGGCACATTCTCCGGCTTGATCGAGAGGCCGGCCGCGGCCGCGTGGCCGCCCCAGCGCTCCAGGTGGCCGGAGCTCTGCCGCAGGCCGTCGTGCAGGTCGAACCCGGGGATCGACCGCCCGGAGCCCTTCCAGTCGCCGTCGGTGCCGGCGATCAGGACGACCGGCCGCGCGTAGCGCTCGACCAGGCGCGAGGCGACGATCCCGATCACGCCCTCGTGCCAGTCCGCGCCGGCGACGACGTACGCCCGCCGGCGCCGCTGCGCCTCGGGCCACGACTCGATCTCCTCGACCGCCTCGCGCAGAATCCGCTCCTCGACGGCCTGTCGGTCGCGGTTCAGCTCCTCGAGCTGCTCGGCCAGCCGTGCGGCCGGCTCGCGCGACTCCGCGAGCAGCAGCTCGAGCGCCGCCTCCGGCCGCCCGAGGCGTCCCGCCGCGTTCAGGCGCGGCGCGAGCCGGAAGCCGATCGCGGCTGCGTCGACCGCCGCGGGGTCGACGCGGGCGACGCGCATCAGCTCCTGCAGCCCGGGCTTCTGCGTGCGCGCGAGCGTGCGGAGCCCCGCCACGGCCAGCCCGCGGTTCTCGTCCACGAGCGGGACGACGTCGGCGACCGTGGCGACGGCGACGAGGTCGAGGTGGCGCGCCAGCGCCGGCGAGTCGGCGCCGAGCAGCACCTGCCCGAGCTTCCAGGCCACGCCGGTGCCGCAGAGCTCGCGGAACGGGTACTCGCCGCGGTAGGGCCCGACGACCGGGCAGTCGGGCAGCGTCTCCCCCGCGCGATGGTGGTCGGTGACGACGACTTCCAGGCCGAGCCCGCGGGCGTGCGCCACCTCCTCGACCGCCGTCACGCCGCAGTCGACCGTCAGCACGAGGCCGACTCCCTCGGCGGCGAGCCGCGTCAGCGTCTCGCCGGAGACGCCGTAGCCCTCCTCGAAGCGACTCGGCAGATGGAACCTGACCTCTGCGCCGAGCTCGCGCAGAACGAGGACGGCGAGCGCGGTGGCGCAGATCCCGTCGGCGTCGTAGTCGCCGTGGACGCAGATCGTCGCGCCGCGCTCGACGGCCGCGCGGATGGCCTCGCAGGCCTCGCGCATGTCGCCGAGCCCGAACGGGTCGTGCTCGGGCAGCGCGGCTTCGAGGAACGCGCGCGCGGCCGCCGGATCGCCGTGGCCGCGCCGCGCGAGCACGGAGGCGAGCACCTCGCTCACGCCCAGCTCGGCAGCGAGGGCCTCGACCTCCGCCCGCTCGCACCCGGTTCGCAGCTGCCACGACATGGGCAGCCCACGGTACGGAGGCCCCCGGACGGATCCCCCGACGCGTGCGCGGGTGCGCGGCTACTCGCGCGGGAGCTCGACGCCCACGAACGACAGCGCCGCGATCAGCACGACGACCGCCGCCGCGAGCCCGATCACGAGCCACGGGCGGCGGCGCCGTTGCAGCGCCTCCCAGCCGACCTTCGCCCAGAGCACGACCAGGCCCGCGGCGGCGCCGAACGCGACCACGATCACCGGGGCGAGCACCGCTGCCCGCTCGAGCGAGACCTCGAAGATCCAGACGACGAGCAGGACGAGCGCCGCGGTGACGAAACCCGACGCCAGCAGGGCTTTGGAGCTCACGCGGGTCAGTCTAGTGGCGTGGATATCCTCAGCTCGTGGACGCGGACAACTACTCGTCGGGCGACGACATCGTCGTCGAGTTCCTCCGCCTCCGGTTCAGCTTCAACACCGCCGACTTCGCGCAGCGCGTGTGCGCCGCCGCGTACCGGCTCGGGCTCGTCGACGACAACCAGCTCGACGACGAGGAGACCGACGACCTGGTCGAGCTGACGGCGGACGGGATGATCGAGGAGCCGCGGAGCGAGCTCGGCCGCTATCTCGTGCGCCACTGGGAACGGCTCTCACTGGTCGAGGGCGAGTCGCTCGTCTACTGGCTGCGGAAGCTCGTCTTCCGCGGCGCCTGGCTCGACCACCGCGTGAAGGACGGCAGGCTCGACGTGACCTGGGACGACGGAGCCTCCGAGTTCGCCTACCTCGAGCCCGGCGGCGACCGCGCGCTGCTGGAGCTCGCGCCCACGCCGTCCTGGCACGAGCTGCAGTTCAGGCGCTGACGACCTCGGCGAGCTCTTTTACGGCCGCGCGCAGCGCCGGCTCGCTCGAGCCGGCGTAGCCGAGTACGAGCGCCCCTTCCGCCGGGGGGCCGACGGAGTGCTCGCTCAGGCCTGAGAGCGCGATGCCGCGCGACCGCGCCTCCGCCAGGACGCGCCGCTCGTCCGCGTCTTCCGGCAGCACGGCGAGGACGTGTAGCCCCGCCGCGATCCCGCGCACCTCGACCTCGGGAAGCCGTTGCCCCAGAGCGCCGACCAGCGTGTCTCGCCGACGGCGGTAGCGCAGGCGCATGCGGCGCAGGTGCCGGTCGAGCTCCCCGCGCTGGAGGAAGTCCGCGAAGGCGAGCTGCTCGAGCCGCTGCGGCGCGATCACCGTGAAGAGCACCTCCTCGGCGAGCGGCCGCACCAGGTGCGACGGCGCGATCAGCCACCCGAGCCGCAGGGCCGGGGCAAGCGTCTTGCTCGCCGAGCCGAGGTAGGCGACGCGCTCCGGCGCGAGCCCCTGCACCGCGCCGACCGGCGCCCGGTCGTACCGGAACTCCGCGTCGTAGTCGTCTTCCGCGACGAGGGCGTCGGTGCGCTCGGCCCACTCCAGCAGTCGCGCGCGCCGTTCAGGCGAGAGGACGACGCCGGTCGGAAACTGGTGCGCGGGCGAGACGAGCACGGCGTCCGGCGTAGCCGCCTCGAGCGCGTCGACGTCGATGCCGTCCGCGTCCACCGGGAGGGGCACCGGCCGCAGGCCCGAGCGGGCCACGATGCCGCGGATCACGGCGTGGCCGGGGTCCTCGACGCCCATCGTCTCGCGCCCGGCCCGCCGCAGCACCGCGCAGAGCAGCCCGAGCGCCTGGGCGAAGCCGTTGCACACGAGCGTGTGCTCCTCGCTCGCCGAGACGCCGCGGACGCGGCCGAGGTACGAGACGAGCGCAGCCCTCGCCGCGTCCGCTCCGCGCGCGTCGCCGTAGAGAAGCTCGCGGTCGGGCGCGGCCTTGAGCGCGCGGCGGTACGAGGCGAGCCACCTCTCGCGCGGGAACGCGGCGTGGTCCGGGAGGTTCGGCTGGAGGTTGTGGCGCGCGGGCGCGTGCGGCCGTCGCGCCGGTTGCGCCGGGGCCGGGGCGGCCGCGGGCCCGGCGGCGACGCGGGGAGCCGCTCCGCGTCGCAGGGACAGGTAGCCCTCTGCGGCCAGCTGCGCGTACGCGGCGACGACGAGCCCGCGCGAGACGCCGAGCTGCGCGGCCAGCCCCCGCGTCGAGGGCAGCGCGCTCCCCGGCTTCAGCCGTCCGTGCCGCACGCCGTCGCGCAGCCGTCGCTCGAGCTGCGCCGAGAGCGTCTCCGGCGCTCCGCGGTCGAGCTCGACGAGCAGCTCCCGCGCACCCGGCTGTTGGGGCAACTGGTCCACTGAATCCGTCTCGAAGTGGACCTTAACAGTGACCACTTGACTCCCTAGGGTGGCCGCCATGAGGCGAGCTCGAGTCGCGGTCGGCGGCGTCGTCATCGTCGCGGGAGCGATCGCCGCGGCGATCGCGCTCGGCGCGACCGGGTCTGCGCGGGTGGTCGCTCGGTTCGAGACCGGCGCAGGCCCGTGCTCCGAGGTCGGCGGCTTCGGCGCCGTCTGGGTCGGCGTCAGCCGCGACGGGCTCCTCGCGCGCATCGACCCCGCCACGAACACGGTGACGAAGACGATCGACGTCGGCCCCGGGCCCTGCGGCGTGGCGATCGGCGCGGGCAGCGTCTGGGTCGACGGCTACGCGACGTCGTCGGTGATGAGAGTCGACCCGGCGCGCATGAAGGTCGTCAAGCGCATCCACCTGCGCGACCAGATCTGGGACGTCGCCTACGGCGCCGGCGCGGTCTGGGCGACCGAGTCGACGCTCGCGTACGTCGACCGGATCAACCCGAAGACGAACAAGGTCCGGCGCCGCATCAAGCTCCCGCACGCCGGCCCCGCGAACCTCCGCTACGGCGGCGGTGCGGTCTGGGTGGGGTCGCTGTTCGGCCGCAAGGTGTACCGCATCGACGTTCGAACGAACGCCGTCTCGTCGGTGCGTGTCGGCGAGGGGCCACGGTCGCTCGCGGTCACGCCGACGGCGATCTGGGTCTCGAACCGCCTCTCGAACACGGTCTCGCGGATCGACCCGAAGCGGCGCAGGGTCGTTGCGACGATCCGCGTCGGCCAGCAGCCCGAGAACCCGGCAGTCGCCGACGACGGCACGGTCTTCGTCCCGAATCTGGCCGACAACACCGTCTCGCGGATCGATCCCGCGACGAACTCGGTGATCGAGACGATCCCGGTCGGCACCACGCCGTTTCCCGCCGCCAAGGCGTTCGGCGACATCTGGGTGCCGTCTGCCGGTGGCACCGACGTGTACCGCCTGCACGTCGGCTGACCGTCCGCGACCCTCACAGCAGGGTTGACGGCGGCTTACGTTAGCCGTAACTTACGTAAGTCATGCCTTACCGCGACGCGATGGACGCGCTGGGCGACCGCACCAGGCGCACGATCTTCGAGGGGCTGCGCTCGGGCCCACGCGCCGTGGGCGAGATCGCGGAAGAGCTGCCGGTCAGCCGTCCCGCCGTCTCCCAGCATTTGCGCGTCCTGAAGGAGGCGGGCCTCGTCACCGAGCGCCGCGAGGGCACGCGGCGCCTCTACCGGGTGGATCCGGACACCCTGGGCGAGCTGCGCGACTACTTCGACGACTTCTGGAGCGAGGCCCTCGCCGCGTTCAAGGCGGCGGCCGAGGACGAGAGGAGGAACGGATGAGCACCCAGGCACCAGCGACGGAGGCGATCAGGCGCTCCGTCACGGTCGACTGCTCCGTCGAGCACGCGTTCGCGACGTTCACCGAGCGCATCCACGAGTGGTGGCCGCTCGGCACGCACTCGATCGACCAGTACGAGACGGGGAGCCCGCCGGAGACCGTGGTCTTCCAGGGTGGGGCCGGCGGCCAGATCTACGAGCGGACGTCGAAGGGCGAGGAGCTGAAGTGGGCCGACGTCCTGGCCTACGACCCGCCTCACCGGTTCGTGCTCGCGTGGAACCCGAGCCGGGAGCAGGAGGGGCCGCAGACCGAGATCGAGGTCACGTTCACCGACGAGGGCGGGAGGACGAAAGTCGACCTCGAGCACCGCGGCTGGGAGCGGCTCGGCGCCGACGCGGCGGAGGCGCGGCAGAGCTACGCCGACGGCTGGAAGGGCGTACTCGCGGAGTACGCGGAGCGGGCCTCCGGCTAGGCGTCCGGGAGCGAGAACCCGAAGGCGTCGCGCTCCTCGGCCCGGCGCAACGTGATCCGGGCGACCGAGGCGACGGGGACGATCCACTCCTCGTCGCCTCCGTCGCCGTGCGGGACGAGCGTCACGAGCCGAGCCCAGGCTCCGCATCGAGCGACTGCAGGATCGTCGTCGAGCCGTCGCGGAGCTCGACCTCGACCACCGGCGGGTGGCCCGTCCGCTCAGCGAACGCCTCGATCCGCAGCTGCACGCGCGCAACGAGGTCGTCGACCGAGCCCGACGCGCCGGG
>DASSQK010000154.1:0-2118 GCA_035702555.1 Gaiellaceae bacterium
TTCCGCTTCCACGTGCGCTGCCCGATCTTCGTCGCGCGCGAGTGGTTCCGGCACCGCGTCGGCTCCTTCAACGAGTTCTCGATGCGCTACGCGCGCGCGTCCGACGAGTTCTACGTCCCCGCGCCCGAGGACGTTCGCACGCAGGTCGGCAAGCCCGGCGCCTACACGTTCGAGCCCGTCTCCGACGAGCTGGCCGAGGAAACCCGCGAGCGTCTGCAGGAGGTGTACGACGCGGCGTACCGGACGTACGAGGAGCTCGTCGAGGCCGGCGTCGCGCGCGAGGTCGCGCGGGCTGCGCTCCCGGTCGGCGCCTACACCGAGTTCTACTGGACGGTCAACGCGCGCTCGCTGATGAACTTCGTCTCGCTGCGCAACTCCGAGACCGCCCAGCGGGAGATCCGCCGCTACGCGGAGGCGTGCGAGCGGTTCCTCGAGGAGCAGATGCCGGTCACGTACGCCGCGTTCGTCGCGAACGACCGCACCGCGCCGTGAAGCGCTCCTAGATCTTGTCCGTCCGCAGGACGATCGGGTGGATGTGGGCGCCGCGGCCCTCGCGCGTCACGACCCAGCCTGTGTAGTTGCTCAGCTTGTACGGCGCGTTCAGCCGGACGCTCTGGCTGTCGACGGCCCGGAAGGTGCCGCAGGTCGCGACGGGCTTGCCCCCGCGCGTCAGGTACATCTCGTAGAAGCCGCCCTTCGGCAGCGGCTCGAGGCCCTTCACCTCGACCTTCAGCGGCCAGTTGCCTGCCGAGTCGAGCTCGCCGACGTGGATCGTCGCCGAGGCGCCCGCGCCCGCGGCGGTGGCGTGCATCGGCACGGAGAAGTCGGCCTTGAAGCCCTTGCGGGCGCCGACCGCGTAGCCGAGGACGAGCGAGACGAGCGCGATCGCCGCGGCCAGCCCGAGCAGCAGCCCGGTGCGGCGGCGCGGAAGGTACGAGACGTTGTCGCGCGGCTTCTCCGGCTCGACGGGCTCCTGCAGGTGCGGCGGCAGCTCCGGCGGCGGCCCGGCGGCGACGAGCAGGTCGTGCACGCGGCGGAGCTGTTCCTCCTCCTCGCGCGGGAGATCCTCGCCGACGAGCTCGCGGAAGTCGGGCCCGTCGGTCATCGAAGCTCCTCCTCGAGCAGGCCGGAGAGGCGGTGCAGGGCGGCGCGGGTGCGCGTCTTCACGGTGCCGAGCGGGATGTTCAGGAACTCTGCGATCTCGGACTGGGAGAGCCCGCTCCAGTAGGCGAGCTCGATCACCGTTCGCTCGTTCTGCGAGAGCTCCTCCAGCGCGCGGTGGACGCGCCAGGCGGTCCAGTTGGACTCGGCGCTCTCCGACGGGCCCGGCTCCGACGACACCTGCTCGGGGATCTCCGCGGGCGTCTCCGTGCGCGCCCGGCCGCGGTCGGTGATCGCGTTGCGCGCGACGGCGTAGAGCCACGGCGCGCCGGGGCCGCGCTCCGGCTTGTAGCTCCGCGCGGCGCGCCAGATCGAGGCGAACGTCTCCTGCACCGCGTCCTCGGCGCGGCCCCGGTCGCCGAGCCGCCGCAGCGCGAGCCCGAAAACCGGTCGCGAGTAGCGTCGGTAGAGCACCTCGAACGCATCGCGGTCGCCGTCGGCAGAGCGGCTGATGAGCTCACCGTCCGTGCAGTCGTTCGCGGCCACGGCGGGCATCGTGGCTGCTTCCGGCCGGGCGGGCAAGCGGGGTATGTCGAGCGCGAGCTCCATCGCCTGTATCTACGGCCCCGGAGGGAAGCCGGTTTGCAGGGAACGGCCCCCGTCGACGAAGAGCGTTGCGCCCGTCACGAAGTCGGCGTCGGCGAGGAACGAGACGGCCGCGGCGACGTCCTCCGGCGAGCCGACGCGGCCGAGCACCGTCTCCTCGGCCCGCCGCTCCTGCTTGTCGCGCGCGACCGCGACCGGCCCCGGGGCCACCCCGCAGACGCGCACCTCGGGCGCGAGCGCGCGCGCGAGCACGCGCGTGAGCATGGCCTGCGCCGCCTTCGCCGCCGAGTGCGCCGCGAACGACGGCCACGGCTGGTACGCGGCGACGTCCTCGATCATCACGACGCAGCCGCGCGACTCGCGCAGGTGCGGCGCGGCCGCCTGCGTGACGAAGAAGCTGCCCTTCGCCGT